>JAFVEZ010000019.1 GCA_017475745.1 Selenomonadaceae bacterium | reverse complement strand
AGCATATTTGGAGGAATCTACAAAATTATTTGGTGTACTGATAGAGTATATGTAATAAGCAATCGGAATAAAAGCATTATTTGAGGTTACATTATCTCTGCTGAATCCGAAAGAAGAGATCAATTCTACAGCCATTCTGAAAGCATCGGTGATTTTGCTCCAATTCTTTTCAACACTCAACATATTTGTCTTATTGAAATTATCAACTTTAAATGTAATATTGGAAAATTTGCTCAATACCAAGCAGCTCTTCAGAATAATATCTTTGCCTATATTAAAGCCGCGGCCTATGGAATTAACTTCATCAGTAAAATTGTTGATTTCTTCTCTGGCATCAAGCAATGACCATTGTGCCGTTGTAAACGATAACAATAAATCAGAGTAGCTCAAAGTAGTACCGCCGCTATTGACACGAATGAAGATATTTAAAACTTTGTTCAATTCTGTACTTTGCTCAAGATAATAACTAATGATTCCTTTATCATTTATTATTTGTTGCAAATTTGATAACGCTTGATTGGAAAAACTGGCTATCGTTTGATTTGGATTAAGCATCAATTTGTTATCAATTAAATACTTGTTTACATCGTAAGGCTGTTTAAAATTCAAAATTTCACCGACAGGAAACCAAAAACTACTCATATTGTTAGGATCATTTTTTGCCTCGTCATCTGTCAAAAATGCAAAATCATAAAGAAAATCAGGGTCTTCAGATTCTCTGCAAAGATTCAAATATAATTTTCTCACAGGATATGCTGCCGGATTGCTCCAACTCTTGTATGGCATTTTATAAGCATAGCTACCTTTTAAAGCAATATATAATGAAGTCAAACGCTGCTGCCCATCAAGAATTGCCGTGATATCATCACTACCACTCAAATTGGCTTTAGTATTATGGTATTTATTTAATTGATTGTATTCTCGCAGAAATTCATAAAATTAAAATTCCTGAACTTTATCTTTTGGAACTTCCCAAAATAAAAAAGTACTAATCGGATAATCGCGCATGAGACTGTCAAATAGTTTTTCAATCTGTTGCGTACTCCAGACAAATTCTCGTTGAATTGACGGCAAAAAATACTTTTTGGTATCTATGTTTTGGATCACTTTAGCTATAGTTAATGGTGTTTGATAAGACATTACTACTACCCTTCTTTCGATACAGTGCTATTACGTTTTTCCCAAAGTACCTCTGCCTCCGAGCGCCTTATATACATCGGCTCTATATTCATTACGTTGTCGGCCTTGCCACTTGCTAAGAGATCACGACCGCAAAGGGCAACATTGACTGCACGCGGCATTCTCATATTGATAGGCGCGATCTTGACACACTCCGGCAATGTTTTAATCTTATGGCAGACATCACCGCAGATGACCACTTCTCCAAATGACTCGGCTTTGGTTAGAGCGTCTTCAATACTCAAAATCTCAATGTCAGTGACAGGTTGAAGGTTTCGAAATATCTGCACATAGGCACGATTCTTTTGAGCATCAATCATCGGCATTACAGTTGAGTATGGGAAATGATAGGCAAGCGCATGAAGTGTCGGCACTCCGATTATCTTAATATTCCAAGCGTAAGCAAGAGCTTTCGCTGCAGCAAGCCCAATCCTCAGTCCGGTGAATGATCCGGGACCTATACTCACTGCAACTGCTTCGATCATCTCTCGTGTTACATTTGCCATTGATAAAATCTCTTTAAACTGCGGCAGCAAAGTCTCAGAGTGAGTGAGTTTGGAATCCTGCGTTATTTCCGTGAATTTATCTTCATTGCAGACCGCAACACTTGCCGCTCTTGTGGCTGTCTCAATCGCCGCTACATACAAATTCTTCAAGCTCATTTAAAAAATCCTCATGTTCTTCGCCAACACAATCAAAGTCTATCTTTCGCATATTTCGAGCGTCTTTGACTCTTTCAATCTTTATGATTACGTAATTCTCTGGCAGTGCTTCTGGGAACTTCTCCGCCCATTCAATAAACACTATGCCTTCTGGGAAGTCAGTATACTCATAAAAACCTATATCCTCAAGCTCCTCTTCGTTTGTCAGACGGTATAAGTCAAAATGCACTATCGGACAGAAGCCCTCATAAATATTCATTAAGTTAAACGTCGGACTGGTAACCTCACCTTGTACGCCGAGAGTACGCGCCATTGATTGAACAAAGAGTGTCTTTCCAGCGCCCAGGTCACCTTCAAGACATACAACCGTTCCTTCTCTGATTCGCTGTGCAACTTTAACTGCCAATTTCACCGTCCCGTATGGAGACTGAGTTATCTGTGTAAACATTATCGCCTTTCCTTTACTAACAATCTATATTTTAATCAAGATTTTTACAACTCTTCTTTCAATGTCAAGAGTATATCATTTATTTACTGATTTATCAACAAGAAATTGCTGTTATTTATTTGGAATACTTCGGCAACATTTCTTAATATAATGATTGACAAATTCATTATTAATAATTATAATTTATACTATGAACAGCGTAAACTATTGATTGAAGGAGAGTGTAACTTAATGGCGAAGAACCCTGTAAAAATTATGGAGACTGTCCTGCGCGATGGTCATCAATCCCTCTGTGCAACACGCATGCGCTATCGTCAAATGGAGCCTATGCTTGAGTCTCTTGACAAGATTGGCTATAAGGCCCTTGAAGCTTGGGGTGGTGCTACCTTTGACACCTGTCTCCGCTTCCTTGACGAAGACCCTTGGGAAAGACTTGACAAACTCAAGGCTAAACTCAATACTCCTATCCAGATGCTTCTGCGCGGTCAGAATCTCCTCGGCTACAACCACTATTCCAACGATGTCGTTGAGAAGTTTGTCCAGCATGCCAGCGCCCACGGTATTGGCGTATTCAGAATCTTTGATGCCCTTAACGATGTCCGCAATCTCAAAGTTGCGATCAAAGCTGCGCTCGCCTGCCCAGAGAAGCCAGAAGTTCAAGGCTGTCTCGTCTACACTATAAGCCCTGTACATACCAATGAGATGTTCGTTGATCTTGCAAAGCAACTTCAAGAGATGGGCTGCCACTCAATCTGCATTAAGGATATGTCCGGCTTGCTTGCGCCGTATGTTGCAGATGATCTCGTTCGCAAACTTAAGGCCGGTCTTGACATTCCTGTTGAGTTGCACACCCACTGCACCAGCGGTTTTGGTCATGCAACCTATCTGAAAGCTATTGAAGCAGGCGTTGATATCGTTGACTGTGCACTCTCACCATTCTCCAGTGATACTTCGCAACCTTGCACTGAAACGATCGTTGCAATGCTCAAAGACACAGATCGCGATACCGGTCTTGATCGTCAAGCCATGACACCTATTGCCAAACACTTCCTTGGCGTAAAGCAGGAACTTATTAAAGAATTTGGACTGAAGGGTTACTTTGATATTAATGTCAACGTTCTTGACTTCCAAATTCCGGGCGGTATGCTCTCTAACCTTGCAAATCAGCTCAAAGAAGCTGGTATGGAAGACAAGTATCAAGACCTGCTTGATGAGATGCCGCGCGTCCGTGCAGATGCCGGCTATCCGCCGCTCGTCACGCCGTCAAGTCAGATCGTCGGCACAATGGCAACCTTCAATGTCATGACTGGCGAACGCTACAAGATGGTTCCTAATGAGTTTAAAGACCTCTGCCGCGGCAAATTTGGTCGTACACCTGTACAGATTGACAGAAAGTTCATTACGGATACGCTTCAAATTCCTGAAGATCAGATTATCGAAGATTGCTCAGTTGAAGATGCAAAGGCTGAGACCTTCGATCAATTCAAGACTGAAGTAATTAACAAAGGCTTCCTCAACCCAACTGATGAGGACGTTCTGAGTTATGCACTCTTCCCACAGGTTGCCGAAGAGTTCTTTAAGAAACACTACAAGCCAATCACAGCTTACAAGAGATAAAATATTAAGTCGAATATAAGAGAGCGCCTACTTCCTATCCAGTCTCGTGAAGCAGGCGCTCTTTAGATATTTGAGAGGTGATTTAATGGCAAAGATATTGAGGAGCGGTTATACAACCGGTGCCTGTGCAGCGGCAGGCGTAAAGGCAGCATTGATCTTTATGACTTCAAAACAACTTGTCGACAGCGTTGAGATCACTGCTCTCGACGGTACAGTTCTAACCATTCCGATTAAAAGTATTGATACTCCTCAATCGGATAGCTTAAAGTCAATCGGTGTTGAAGTCGTCAAAGATTCCGGAGATGATCCCGATATAACTAATGGAACCTCTGTATTCACTAGTGTTAAGTACATTGACGGCGACGAAATTGTATTCAAGGCAGGCGAAGGCATTGGCACTGTCACTAAATCTGGTTTGTCTGTTCCGGTTGGTGAGCCAGCTATCAATCCTGGTCCTCAAAAGCTCATCAAGAATGTCGTTAAAGAGTTCTTCAGTGAGCCTGTTGGTCTTGAAGTTACCATATCCATACCGGCAGGTGTTGAGCTTGCCAAGAGGACTCTCAATCCTGTCCTTGGTGTTGAAGGCGGCCTGTCAGTGATTGGCACTACAGGTGTGCTTAGACCTATGTCCGAGGAAGCTTTCAAGAAGTCGCTTGTACCTCAGATTGATGTTGCTCTTGCCGCAGGTTTTGACTCTCTGATATTTGTACCTGGTAAGATTGGTGAAGTAGCTGCCCTCAAGCTTGGCCTTCCCAAAGAAGCTATCGTCGAGACGAGTAATTTTATCGGTTACATGCTTGAAGCTGCAGCAGAACGCGAAGTCCGAAATGTTCTGCTGCTGGGACATATCGGCAAGCTGGCTAAGGTCGCAGCGGGCGTCTTCTACACTCACAATCGCATTGCAGATGGTCGCCTTGAGACAATCGCTGCCTACGCGGCGGCTGAGGGTCTCGGCTACAAGGCAGTCAAGCAAATACTCAATTCCAATACGACCGAGGAAGCCGTCCGGATAATCGACGAGAACGGTTTTGAGAGAGTTTACGATAAGATCGCCAAGCGTGCCAGTACTAGGGCTTATCGTTACATCTTCGGTAAAGTTTACGTCGGCACCATTTTGATTGATCGTGAGAACGATATATTGGGCAAAGACAAGTTCGCTGATGAGATTCTTAAATACTTCTGGTCTAAGGGACAAATTTTGTGCAATCAAAACAATCTTGAGATGAGGGAATTATTATGATATTTGTGATTGCGGGCACTGAGGACGGACGAGAACTTGCCGGCTTCTTACTGAATAACGGTTTTGAAGTTACTGCTTCAGTTGTGAGTAGTTATGGCAAGATTCTGCTTGAGCGCTATGAAGAAATAAAAATCAATGACAAAAAGCTCGACGAGGACGAACTAGTCGAGCTTCTTTTAACAGGTGATATTGAAGTATTAGTCGACGCCAGCCACCCTTATGCTGTCAATGTTTCACAGAACGCAATGACAGCTTGTCACAAGGCCAATATTCCATACATTCGATATGAGAGAGAATCAGTGCCACTTACCTATGACAAGATATTCCACGTTGCGACTTATGAGGAAGCAGCAGCGAAGGCATCTGAATTCGGAAAGAACATCTTCTTGACGACAGGTTCACGTAATCTCAAAACTTTCGTTGAGTCACCGGCACTGAAGGATTGTAACTTGATCGCACGTATCCTGCCAACTGCTGAGGTATTGACTGAGTGTGAGCGCCTTGGTTTCACTCCGAAGAATATCGTTGCCATGCAGGGACCTTTCTCCACTGAGTTGAATGTGGAACTATTCAAGCACTATCAGGCAAATGTCATAGTGAGCAAGGATAGTGGACAAATTGGCGGTGTTGATACCAAATTGACTGCTGCAGAGATATTAAACTTGCCGGTTGTGTTGATTGATCGTCCTACCATTCAATATGATAATGTTGTCTCTAACTTCGATGCTGTTGTTGCCTTTTGTAAGACTTCAAGTAAGAACTAATCGTCCGAAAATGATTTACAGTTGGCGGCGACATATTGACAAAGTTGCAGAAAACTCATAAAATTGTATATAGATATTTCATGGTCGATTGGAGGAAGCTGTAATGAGGATTAGCATAATTGTCGATGTGCAGAATGACTTTATTGATGGGGTACTCGGCACCAAAGAAGCTCAAGCGATGATACCGAATCTCGTCGAGAAGCTAAACAATATCCAAAACGAATATATCTTCACTCAAGATACACACAAAGAAAACTACTTGGAGACCGCTGAAGGCAAACAACTGCCAATTCCGCATTGTATTAAAAATACTGTTGGCTGGCAGGTTGCTCCGGAGATTCAACCATTCATTGGTAAGAACCAGGTCATTGAGAAGGCAGCTTTTGGTAGTACTCGCCTTCCTTCGCTGCTTAAAAAATATGATGAGGTTGAGCTTTGCGGTCTTTGTACTGACATTTGCGTCATCAGCAATGCATTATTAATCAAGGCCTTCTATCCTGATAAGACTATCATCATTGACAGCAAGTGCTGTGCAGGTTCTACTGTTGAAGCTCATCAAGCAGCACTGCTGGTCATGAAGAATTGTGGCTGCACCATTGAATAGTTTATAATATGTCTATGGATAGTTTTTTGATAAGGTGAGGTGAACATGATGGAGGAGCTTGCATATGATTATTCAGCAGAAAATTTTGACGAGGAGCCGGATTTTGAACTCATTGGAGGTGAGAAGTTTATCATGGCAGCCGCAGCACCATTTGTAAATCATATTTCAACTATTAGTAGGTTGATAATGATTTTTGGAAATTATATAGATAGTAAAGGTATTAGTGCCATTGTCGTAGCTGATGCAGAGGTTTATTTGTCAGCAGAAGATCATTTCAGACCGGATTTGAGTGTTGTTTGCAATTTAAATTTTGTCAAAAGCGGCAAGAAGGTTTACGGTGTACCTGACTTGGTTGTCGAAGTATTGAGTGAATCAACAATGAAAAATGATATTGGTCCGAAAAAGGCTGCCTACGAAAAGAACGGTGTCAAGGAATATTGGATTATTGATCAATGGTCTAAACGTATTGAGGTGTATCACCTGATTGACTGCAAATATGAACTCGACGATGTTTATAAGGCAGATAGCGAAGACGAAAAAGTCAGCAAAGAAATAAAGGTATCAATCTTCGATGATTTAGTCGTTGATGTTCAGAGCGTTTTTAAATGGTGGTTCAGCGGTAAAGATTAAAAATCCTCAAAACAGGTGTTAATATGTCAATTTTTCGTTCACTGTTTCAAAAGACTGATGTACTCTGCCCGCACTGCATGAGAGAACTCAGTCTCGGTAACATGAGATTTTATTGTACTTATGAGTCGGAGCGACATCATGAGATATATTTGTCGTTACTTGATCGTTTAAATAAGCGTCTACCGGTCTGTTCAAAGAACTTTTGCAAGGGTCATGGAATACCGGCAGGCGAAGCTGTGTGTAGATTTTGCGGAGAGCCACTACCACCTCAGTTTATGTTCCATGACAAATACTTGCGCTTTTGCGTTCTGGGTGTTGCTGGTGCCGGTAAGTCTAGTTACTTGACGACAATGTTGCATGAGCTTAAATATTCCGGCTTGCCGTGGGTGATCCAGGCAATGGACTCTGCAACTTCAAAGACTTCACAAGCCGCAGATTATAACGTTTATGAAGCGCGGCACTGTCCCGAAGGCACTGCAGCCGGAGTCGCTCCTAAACCTCAGCAGTGGGTGATTCTCGATAACAGCGGTGAGAATCAAAATGCCGATCATATGCCTACTTACTCAATGACGATCTATGATGGCGCTGGTGAAGACTGTGAGAAGCTCGGAGATGATGACATTGGAGAGGTCATTCGTCGCTACATTTCCGGCTCCAAGATGTTTGTAATTATGTTTGATCCGCTCCTCTTGACTAGTGTTCGTGCTTCTTTGACGGCGGATATTTTAAATTCATCAATGGCAACTGAACGACAGACTAGCGCTCCGGCAAATATGGTCACAATGGCCAATTCTCTGGCAAATTATATCAGACGCAGCTGCAATATTTCACCAGGACAGAAGATTGATCGCCAGGCGGCGATAGTTATAACCAAACTCGACACTTTGAGAGATATGCCCAACGGTTTCGGCAGCTCTTCAACTGTAATGAAGTCCAGCCCTCATGCAAAGATGAGAGGTTTCGTTGATGCAGACAGCGAGATGGTTGATATGGAGATTCGCGATTGGTTGAAGCGACAAGGTGAAACGGCTTTCCTAGATGCCATTGATGCCAATTTCATGCCGGATAAGGTCCGCGTCTTTGGCATTTCCAGTTTTGGGCAACCACCAGATAATCTGAAACGGCTGCCTAACTTAACACCTCATCGCGTCCTCGATCCGATAATGTGGATGCTTGCTTCTGAAGGAATTGTTCCCATTTTATAATCACGAATAATTAATGTAATTTTAATACAAATCTAATTGAACTATAATTTAATCGTCTTGCAAAAAAGCTGATTTTATGCTATTATTAAGTTATATAAACAAACATTACACAAAGAAAGAAGGTTGTTTTGATGAGAATGTGTTATGTGAAAATGTTGGCTATGGTTTTCACGATTGCTGCATTTATTGGCGTTAATAGTCTTAGTGCTTTTGCGGCAGCAGAACCGGACTGGGCTAATAAAGTAATTCAAGTAACCGGTATGGGAGCACAGCCTGCTAATGCAGTAACTCCTGCACAGGCTCGCATGCTTGCTCGTCGCGCTGCTGTTGCCGATGCTTATCGTCAACTTGCTGAATCAATCAAAGGTGTCAACGTTGACGCTGAAACCACAGTCGAAAACATGATGGTTTTGAGTGATACAATCAAAACTAAAGTCAACGCTACGATTCAAGGTGCCGTTGTTGTATCTGAGAAAGAAATCCCAGGCGGTGGCTATGAGGTTACCATGCAGGTTCCAATCTTCGGCGTACAGAACTCAGTAGCAAGTGCTGTTATGACTCCTTCAACAGATCCAACTGTTCCAACAGTTCCGGAAACTTTCCCAGCTCCGACTGTGACTGTTCCTAGCGTTGGCGGTTACACTGGTCTAATTATTGACTGCCGTGGTCTTGGTTTGAAGCCGGTTATGTCTCCTGTGATTAAGAATAACAGCGGTGTTCCAATCTATGGCCACAAGAACCTCAATCCTGATAAAGTTATTGCTCAAGGTATGGCTGATTACACTTATGATACAAATACCGGTATTGCTCGCGCAGGTTCCAATCCGCTTATTGTAAAGGCAGTTTCCATTGATGGTAACCTTCGTGGCAATCCTGTCGTCTCAACTGAAGATGCCAACAAAATTCTTACTGAGAACAATATCTCTCACTTCCTCGAAAACACCAACGTTGTATTCGTGAGATAATTTCCGTTAATGGGTGGCTTTAAATAAAGTTTTTATATAAGCCACCCTCTTCTTTTTTAAAGAGGCTGAAGATTATGTTTAAGAAATTTGTAGCAGCGTTGTTAGTGGTTGCGGCTTCTCTCACATTTCAAATGGTTTCTGTTGCAGCGGGATCTGCAAACAAATTTGAGGACCTTAAAAATCCTCATAATGGTTTCTTTTACATCATCACAAAACCTGTTGAAGTGAACATCAAGCAGCAGATGGAGAGAGCTTACAATCTGATAATTGAAGGAAAAGATTATGATATGGCTATTGCCGTATTGAATGAAGTTATCAAGCTAAATCCTGAAAACTCCGAAGCCTATATATTACGTGGAATGGCACATACTGAGCTTAAAGAGTACGATAAAGCTGATAAAGAGTATCTATCTGCAGTAAAACTTGAATCAGAGAACCCTACTTTTTATTACTATCGTGCTATTAATCGCCTTTACCAAGGATATGCCAACAGGAATGGCAGAAGCATTGTGAGTATAGGTGCGGATAATAGAGGTATATGGGCTGATTCATATGATATATGGGCAGTACGTGACTTTAAAAAGGCAATAGAGTTAGCACCTTATTATGTAGATGCTATAGTTGGCCTTGGTGATTGTTACTGCAGCATTGCAGAAAAGAATAACAACGAAACTGAAAAACGGTATGCCTACAGATCAGCAATAGGTGAGTATAACAAAATCTTAGTGTTGTTCCCAGATCATAATATCGTTCTCACCAAAAAAGAAGATGCTCAAAGAGCAATGGAAAAAATTGAAAAATAAGGGAATGAGGTGGCATTTATAATGAAGAAAGTATGTTCTGCGTTAATGACGATGTTAGCAGTTTTGGTATTTTCGATCAGTAGTGTTTTTGCTGCTGATAATATCAACTGGGATAGTTCAACTATTACAGTAATTGGTATGGGTTCTCAGCCTGCTAATGCAGCCACTCCTGTACAGGCTCGCATGCTTGCTCGTCGTGCTGCTGTTGCCGATGCTTATCGCCAGCTTGCTGAATCAATTAAAGGTGTCGATGTTGATGCTGAAACCACAGTCGAAAATATGATGGTGACAAGTGATGTCGTCAGAACCAAAGTTAGTGCCTGTATCAAAGGTGCAGTTGTTGTCTCTGAGAGAGAAATTCCTGGTGGCGGCTATGAAGTTACCATGAGCGTTCCTCTCTTCGGTGTCAGCAATTCATTAGCACAGGCTGTTATTCCTCAGCCTCCAGTCGTTGAACCTCTGCCAACACCTGTTCCAGAAGTAATTCCTTCAATGCCAGCAGGAAGCTTGCAGGGTGGCACTATCATCTACACCACCATTGACAGTGGTGCGAAATCACCTATGGACGCTATCGGCGGCTACACCGGAGTCATCATTGACTGCCGTGGCTTGGGTCTCAAGCCAGTTATGTCTCCTGTCATCAAGAATGACAAAGGAATCCCCATTTATGGCCACAAGAACTTAGACTATGACAAAATTGTATCTGATGGAATGGTAGGCTATGCTTCAAATCCTGGTCAGGCAAGTCGTGCAGGTAGCCATCCGCTGATTATCAAGGCTACCAGTTTGATGGATCACAATGCAAACCCTGTTATCTCAACCGCTGATGCAAACCGTATCTTGATTGAGAATAGTACTTCCAACTTCCTGAACGAGACCAAAGTTGTCTTCTTGCGTTGAGTGAGTGTTTGGTGAATTACTGATGAGAAGATTGGAGGTAGTATTGTGAATTACAAAAAGTTATTGCGTAAATTGATTTGCGGTGGTGTACTCTGTGCTGCTTTGACAAGTGGAATGAACTTTGCTGCCGCTGCTGAGGACTTCGATCCTGATGCCGCGATTGCACATTATACTCAAAAGCTCCAGGTAGAGCCGAACAATGCCGTAATGTACAATAACCGCGGCTTCGCCTACAAAATGAAGTATGAGTATGACAAAGCTTTGGCTGATTTGACCAGAGCTATCGAATTAGATCCTACTTATGCTGATGCCTACAATAACCGTGGCACTGTCTACTATCAGACAAGAAGATATAAGTTGGCTGTAGAAGACTATACCAAGGCGATCAACTTCGATCCGACTAATGCGGTTGCCTATAACAACAGAAGTGCCGCAAACATAATGCTTGGAAGTGCAGCCGGTGTAGAGGGTAATGATTCGCTTCATGATAGTTTCTATCGTCAAGCTGTGAATGATGCGGCTCGTGCAATCTCAATAAAACCCGACTATGAAGATGCCTACATAAATCGTGGCAGATCATATGCCGCTCTTGATGATAGAGAGAACGCCATTAGCGACTTCACAAAAGCAATCAATTTAAATCCAACTAATCCTGTCATCTACTCGATCAGAGGAGCTTCCTATGATGCTCTCAACAAAGAAGATTTAGCACTGGCAGATTATACGCGTGCTTTGGAACTTGATCCCGACGATAGTGCTACTTATAACAACCGCGGCTTGATTTACCTGGGTAGAAACGACTTTGACAGAGCAATCGCAGACTTTACGAGAGCACTTGAGCAGAGTGATGATGATGCGGTTATGTATAACAATCGCGGTGTTGCTTACTACGGCAAAGGTGAGTACGACAAGGCCATAGAGGACTTCAATCGTGCCCTGTCTATCAATCACAACTTCCAGGCAGCCATTCAAAACTTGAAAGATGCTTATGCTGCAAAGGGTCATATCTAATCAAAGAATAAATTCAAAACGATTCAATATAAAGTGTAATGAGGTGATAAGAATGAAAAATACTTCCAAGGTATTGGCAGGGTTGATGTCAATGCTGGCAGTGATGTTACTTTCAGTAAGTAGTGTCTTTGCTCAAACTGGTCTCAACTGGGAAACTACAACTGTCACTGTGGTTGGTAGTGGAGTAGCGCCACCTACTGCTGTAAGTACAGTACAAGCTCGTATGCTTGCTCGTCGTGCAGCGGTTGCCGATGCTTACCGTCAACTGGCAGAGACCATCAAGGGTGTTGATGTTGATGCTGAGACTACCGTTGAGAATATGATGATTAAGAACGATACCATCAAGCTTAGAGTCAATGCTTGCATTCAAGGTGCAACTGTCGTAAGTGAGAGGGAAATTCCGGGTGGTGGATATGAAGTTACCATGACGGTTCCTCTCTTTGGTGTTGAAAACTCAATAGCCCAGGCTGTTCTGCCGAAGCCACCAACAAAATTGGAGTTCCCAAAACCTGATCCTAAAGTTGCTCCAGCTCCTCCTGTAACTACTATCGGCTTAACCACCACAACTACTACAACTACAACCACCACAACTACTACGACCACTAATACAAAGGCAGAAATTACCGTTCCGAACAAACCGACTGTTAGGACTTCGCCTTTGAATAGCCCTGCTATAACAATTCCAACCGTTCCGACGAAACCTGTAGTTACTACTACGACTAAGCCGACTGTAACAACTACGACTACTCCTGCAACTTATGGAGCAGTCGGTGGTTTCACCGGTTTGATTGTTGATTGCCGCGGTCTTGGATTGAAACCTGTTATGTCTCCTGTCATCAAGAATGACAGTGGTCAGCCAATCTACGGTCATGAAAATCTTGATTATGATAAGGTCATTGAGCTTGGCATGGCAAGCTACACGAGTGAAGTCGGTAGTGTTAGCATTGCCCGTGCAGGCAACAATCCACTTGTTGTTAAAGCTGTCAAACTCGAAAACCACAACAGCAATCCTGTTATCTCTGTTGCCAATTCCAACCGCGTTCTGATTGAAAACAGCCAGAGCGCATTCCTTGATAAGTTGAATGTGGTTTTCATTAGATAAGGTTGTTCGATAAAATTAAAAGGAGCAGTACATTCCTGAGAATGTGCTGCTTGTTTTATATATCACTTTGGGTTATAAATATTGACTTGTTGAGTTGTTCCTACTATCTTGAGCTGGATCAAGTCCGCGCTGATGCACTCTCTGTTACGTTAGCAGTTAAGTTAGGTATTTAATTAATGGTGGTGTTTGATATGTTGGTATTTAGAAAAGTGATTTACATCTTAATCTGTATGCTTATTCTGTCTGCGTCTGTAGTCTCGGCAGAAGAATCAATCGAAATTCAAGGTGAATATGATATCGAAACGGGCAAGATTTGGGGAATACCAGGCTATAAGGTAGTGTTCCAATCAAGTGATCCGAATATTGCCGAGGTCTTCAAGGCAAAGAATGGCGAGATAAGAATACGCTTCAACAGTCCCGGTGATGTTTATGTCAAGGCTATCTTCTTCAGAGTTGACAAGACTACCGAAGAAGAATGGTATCTCTTCCACGTCACCGGCGAAGCAACTGGAGAGACTGCCATAAATCGCAATACCTTTGCTGAGGAGATATTGAAACTCGTCAACGAGGAGCGTGCCAAGGAACATTTAAAACCTCTCAAACTTGCTGACGATCTCTGCCAATGGGCAAATATTCGCGCCAAAGAGTGCGTTGAGTTGTTCTCTCACACTCGTCCGAATGGCGAAGACGGACTTGATATAATCTCTGCTAAGAAGTATAGGATCAGAGGTGAGAATCTGTCTGTAGGTTCAACCACACCGGAGCAAGTTATGTATCAGTGGATGCATTCGCCGTCTCACCGTGACAACATCATGTTCCCAGATTATACTGAACTTGGCGTCGGCTACTACTATGACGAGGACTTCATGCACTCAAGACGCCATTACTGGGTGCAGCTCTTTGGTAGGAGCTGAGATTTAAATATGCAGATGATGAGTGTCATTGAGCAATTCAAGTGAGTAGGCACCGTCATCAATTCGCAAGATATTTACTGCCGTGTTCTGCTGCTTGATTGCCCAAATCTTCCGAAGCGGCATCTCCAAAATGTGAGCGATAATCGTTCTGATTATTGCACCGTGCATGACAATGACGATATGTTTATCATCACCAATGTCATGCACTATTCTTTTGAGCGTCGTTACTGCTCTATTTTGGAGTTCAGCGAATGTCTCACCGTCCTTAATTAGCAGCATATCTGGCTGAAGGAAGAATTTCTTAAAGTCAGCAGGGTCTTCTTTGGCAATATCCTCAAAGGTCTTGCCTTCCCAACTGCCGAAGTTGATTTCGCGGAACTCCTTGACGGGTATAACTTCGAGATTGAAGCGACTTGCAATCACCTCTGCCGTAGTCATAGCTCTGTGGAGATCGCTGGAGTATATCGCATCGACAGTATCAAATGGAAAGTGTACCGTAAGCAGCCTAGCTTGGTGGACACCGTCCGGTGCAAGATGTATGTTAGACTGTCCTTGAATCCTCTGTGTAACATTCCACTCTGTCACGCCGTGCCTAACTAACATTACCTTAATCATTTAAGTCACTTCCTGCGGTATCAAAGACAAGTTACTTATACTCGGCGGCTAACTTCTTAAAGAGCGGCAGAGAGCGTTCAATCGTATCAGTCTTAATGCAGTATGCAGCTCTGAAGTAACCAGGGCAGCCGAAGTCCTTACCCGGCACTAACAACAGGTCATACTTCTTCGCGCGCTCACAGAAGGCGTAATCGTCATCTTCAAGACACTTTGGGAAGAGATAGAAGGCACCTTGTGGCTTGTTGCAAGTGAATCCAGCGTCAATCAAACCGTTGTAGAGTAACTCAGCATTGTGACGATAGATCGAGATGTCAGAAGGCTTGCCGGCACATTTGGCAATCACCAACTGCCAGAGTGAAGGCGCATTGACGTGAGTGAGTACCCTTGCAGCACCCGCAATAGAACCGTAAATCTTGCCAAAGTCCGCTACCTCGTCAGGTACAACAATATAGCCGATACGTTCACCGGGCAGTGAGAATGACTTGCTGTAGGAGTAGCAGACGAGAGTATTGTCATAGTACTTCGGCACATAGGGAACATCAATATCATAAGAAATCTCACGATAAGGCTCGTCGCTGATAATGAAGATCGGGTGATTGAATTCCTCGGACTTCTTGCGAAGAATATCAGAAAGTATAGTGATTGTTTCCTCTGAGTAGACGGCACCACTCGGATTGTTAGGTGAGTTGATGATGACAGCCTTGGTGTGAATGTTGATAGCCTTCTCGAACTCGTCGAAATTGATCTGAAAATCAGGAATCTGTGCAGGAACTACAATTAACTTGCCACCGACAGACTCAACGAAGCACTTGTACTCAGGAAAGTATGGCGCGAAGGTTATGAACTCATCATGAGTCTCACAAAGTGCCTTGAATGAGATCGTAATAGCAGCGGCAGCACCGGCAGTGATGAACAGATTCTTGCCAGCGAAGTTAGTGCCAAATCTCTCGTTAATGCTCTTCGCCAATGTCTCACGAACTTGAGGATTACCAGGCGCAACGGTATAGCCGTGGACAGCGGTTGGCTCCATAGTGTTTAGAATGTCAATGATAGCGTCCTTAATGAATTGCGGCGTAGGAACGTTTGGATTGCCAAGACTGAAGTCGTAGATATTCTCCTCACCTACCTCAGCGGCACGCTTTCTGCCGAACTCAAAGATAGTCCGGATAGTTGACTTCTTTGTACCTAATTCATACATCTTATCATTTATCATAGTATCTTCACCTCTTAATGGATTTGGATTGATTATACCGCAAAACCTGTTGACATTCAACCTCAAAGATATTAAAATCGAGTATATGATACTAACGAAGCGGGTGATTCCATGAAGAGAGTATATTACGAGCCGGAATATGTCAGCAAGTTTGTCTGTGATGGCCCTTCCTGCGGCGGTGCTTGCTGCAAGGACTGGCAGATTGAAATAGACGGCAAGGCCGCCAATCGCTACCGAGAGCGCAATTCAAATATCGCAGACTTCAAAGACGGCAAGTACTATATAAATCTCAACGGAGATAATGCCTGCCCATTCTTGACGGATCAATGTCTCTGCGGTCTGCAGCTCTCTGAGGGTGAGCCGTTCCTATCTGGAACTTGTCGAACGTTTCCAAGACGGACATACTTTATTGATGACTTCTGTGTAAGGACTTTGTCACTTGCCTGCCCGATTGCTGCCAACTTGGCATTGAGTGAGCCAATGAAATTCAAGACCACCGAGACCGACGACGAAACTGATGTCTACAATCCCAACGTTCCAGATGATCTCTTGGACTATCTGATTGAGGTACAAATGACGGGTATCCACATTCTTCAAGAGAGCAGATTGAGCATTGACCAGCGCTTGATAATCTTGGGCTTCTATCTCGATCGTCTCGATGAGATAATCACCGCCGACAATTTGGAAGAGATAGACAATCTATGCGCCTTGTACCAGAGCGAAGACTTCTTCAATAGCCAAGTACCGGCAATGCTGAAGAGTGTTCAATACGACCGTGCTGCTTACGAGAAGATCATGCTTGAGGTCTTTGCCAAGGCAGAGATAATAACCAATCCTAACCTTGAAGCGCGTCAGAAGAACAGCGATATACTCACAAACTATCTCGTCAATGAGTTCTTCGGCAATACATATCCTTGGCGAACGGAAGGCGCTATAAGTCAGAACTACGGACTGTTCGTACTGACTTACAAGATACTTGAAGCGCTTATCGGTGAGGGTGAGCCAATCGAGGTGGTCATTTGGTTCAGTCGGAATATAGATCACGATGTAGAGTACTATCGTTGGCTGCAAACCAAGGCCGGCCTTGATGTACTCAAGATAATGAGGATTCTGCACAACGACTGAGCGACAGTCTCATAATCTCTTCAATCGTTCTTGAGAGATTTACTTCAGCCACTTCAGCTCTCATTGCTTCTTCGGTTGACATTGGTGCTTGAAGTATCGGAAAGTAGGCATCAATTCCCGCTTTATGGACTTTGACGGCATTATCAGTTGCACAGCCGCAGACAGCAACCGTTACAATCTTGTTGTTTATTGACTTGGCAAGCTGTGCAACTCCAATCGGAGCCTTGCCCATGAGTGACTGACCGTCCAGCCTACCCTCACCAGTGATGAGTAAGTCCGCGTCAGTCAATTCGTCGGCAATACCTATCAAATTCAGCACCAGATCAACACCTTTAACGAGTTCAGCATTGAGGAACGTCCTAAACGCGAAGCCCAGGCCGCCCGCTGCACCGTCTCCAGCTAGACTCTCAACCTCAACATCAAGCGTCTTGACGGCAAGCGCAGCGAAGTTGCTGATCCAATCGTCCATATTGCTGACAATCTCAGGCGTGGCGCCCTTTTGTGGAGCATAGACAGCGGAGCAACCGTTCTTGCCTGTCAGTGGGTTGTTGACATCGCAGGCAATCTTGAAGTGACATTCCTTGATGATAGGATTGACCTTTGAGGTGTCGATCTCCGAGATGTGCTGCAAATCTCTACCAAAGACACCACTCTTGAAGCCTTTGTCATTTCTGAACTCAAATCCAAGCGCTGTCAGCATACCAAGACCACAGTCATTCGTGGCACTGCCGCCAATACCGATTATGAACTCACGACAGCCGTCTTCAGCCGCCTTAAGTATCAGTTCACCGAAACCATAAGTGGTGGTATTGAGCGGATTGCGTTTCTCGTTGGGTACCAGCGGCAATCCAGCGGCGTCTGCCATCTCAATGATTGCAGTATCATCAACTCTGCCATAGCGACTGGTGATCTTCTCACCAAGCGGACCAATGACTTCAACAGTGGTGATGTCGCCGTCCAGGCCGTCAGTTAAGGCGTCAACTGTACCTTCACCGCCGTCAGCAAGCGGGTAAACCTTGGTATCGACCTCTGCAGATACCTTTCCTATGGCAGCAGTGGCAATCTTACCCGCCATTATCGAAGAAAGACTGCCTTTAAATGAATCAATCGCAATAACTACCTTCATATTACAAACACCTACCGTTGAAATAGTTTGAAGGGTGTTGAAAAATATACATTGACGTGATAAAATGAGATTTAGAAAACTTTTAGAGGAGCGTTTGAGCTAATGAAGCATGTATTATCAGTTTATGTTGAGAATCAACCAGGTGTATTGGTGAGAGTGGCGAGCATGTTCAGTCGACGTGAATTTAATATTGACAGTCTGTCAGTCGGTGTAACGCAGTCGCCGGAGTTCTCACGAATTACTGTTGTCGTTCACGGCGATGCGGGTTTGGTTGAACAGATGATAAAACAGCTTGAGAAGATGCCGGTCGTCAAAGCAGTACAACGGCTTGATGCTTCAATCGCTGTCACACGCGGCATGACATTGATAAAAGTCTCTGCCGACGATAACAACAGGCTTGACGTGTTGAAGATGGCAGAACTCTTCCTCGCTCACGTTGTAGATGTCCAGGCAACAACATTGATATTTGAGATAACCGGCGGCGACGACAAGATAACTGCTTTCACTCGACTTCTCCAGCCTTATGGTATTTTGGAAGTAATCCGCACGGGATTAATCGCCCTCGAACGCGGTGAGAATACTATACACAAGCAACTCGATAAAGACAGAGAGTTCTATGGCAAGAACCTATTGTGAACTCTCATAGACTATATCCTCATTCAGTTATATTTAACTTTATTTGCAATACATCTCTGAAGTTAATTAGCAGTAAGATATACTTTTGTGCTATGTGTTGATAAATTTCTTTGGCTGTCTCCTCATCGTAAGTATGTGAGGAAAGATTGCGCTTTTCTAACATGTCCAACCATTCTTCAGTCTCAGTTATAATTCCGATTTTGAACGACTCTCTGATACTGCTGCGTGGACTGTTTGTCTCTATTCCTTCAAATGACAGATAAGCCTTCATTAGCTTCCACGACAATTCAAAACAAAACTCAAAGCGTTGGATAACTCCGTCTAAATACAAATCATCAGCAGAGATGTCTTTAGTCAATGCTGATTGCAACTTTTCACAGGCTCGGCAATAATCTTCAAGTTTTAAATTTAATTCCTCTGCAGTCATCAAAACACCTTCACTACTTGAATTAAATATTATTTTTCCATCACGATTGATATTATTTAGTAAGTTCTTATTGTTGATTGCATTGTAGTCAACTATGTCAATGGTATATGGCAAATCGCTGTTCTCAAAGGCTGCTGACAACAATGATTGAATTGGACGAGCAAAAGATACTGCTAAATCTATGTCAGAAGTTTTTCTATAATCGCCGCGTGCTCTTGATCCGAATATCTTCACTTGTAATATCGAGTTCCCTTGAGTTGATAAGATTCCCAACAAGGTCTTGATCTGTTTGATTGATAAGCCGTACATTTAAGAAGACCTCTCAAGACTGTTTTATATCAGTCAAAGAGTCTCCACCGAACCTGTCAACCATTGCCTGAGCTATTACGAAGGCGGTCATCGCTTCACCGACAACTGCTGCCGCTTCAACTGCACAGGTGTCGCTTCGCTCTTTGCAAGCCAATACCTGCTTCTTGGTCTCAAGATCAATGGACTTGAGCGGCGTCATAAGCGTTGGTATTGGCTTCATTACAGCACGAATGACAATATCTTCGCCGTTACTCATGCCACCCTCAACACCGCCTGCGCGATTAGTTTGGCGGTATATTTTATTGGTTTCTTCGTCGTAGAATATCTCATCATGGACTTGACTGCCGAACAAGTTTGCACATTCAAAGCCGGCGCCAATCTCCACGCCTTTGATTGCCTGAATGGACATCATAGCCATTGCAAGTTTGGCGTCGAGCTTGCGGTCCCATTGAATATGGCTTCCAAGACCGACCGGAACGCCTTTGACTGTCACTTCAAACACACCGCCGAGGGTATCGCCCTTAGTCTTGGCTTCGTCGATCTTAGCCTTCATGGCTTCAAAGTCATCAACAACACCACCGATCTTAATGACCTTGCTGGTGATTGTAATTCCGCAAGCCTTGAGAAATGCCTTGCAGACACCGCCGACGGCAACTCTCATTGTGGTCTCACGTGCGCTGGAGCGTTCCAAGATGTCACGGGCATCACTGCGATTGTATTTAATCACGCCGACTAAATCCGCATGTCCTGGTCTCACTGCAGTGACCTTATCGCCTTTGGGTTCACCGAAGACCGCCATTCTCTCCTGCCAATTTTGCCAATCGCGATTCTTGACAACCAAAGTTATCGGAGAGCCGATAGTCTCACCAAATCTAACACCACTGACAATCTCAACCTTGTCGCTCTCAATCTTCATTCTGCCGCCGCGCCCGTAGCCTTGCTGCCGTCTGAATAAATCCTCGTCGATAGTCTCTTTATCAATTTTAACACCGGCAGGTATGCCCTCCAATATCGCTGTAAGCTGCGGGCCGTGTGATTCGCCTGCCGTCATAAATCTTAACTTTGACAATATATCACTCCTATACTTAATACAACGTCAACGCCTTGTCAACACCAATTCCATATAAGGCAACTTCTGGAAGCCGTTCTTCTCATATGCTGCAATGGCTTTCGCGTTGTCACTTTCTGCTTCAAGGCGAAGAACCTTATCTGGATAGATGCCCTTAACGTATTGAATGAACATTGAGCCAATGCCCTGCCCACGGTATTCCTGTTCGATGTAAATATCCTCGATCCAGACACACTCGCTGCCAAACTCCGTCGAGAAGCTCTTGGCGAGCATACCATAGCCAATTACTTTCTCTTCAACAGTGAAGACAAAACCCTCAACGTAAGGCGAATTACTTAGACAGTTGTCGACATTGCTTGCAAATATCTCTTCAGAGCCATTTGTGATGAGTGCCGGTGAGTTGTAAAACCTCCGCATCATATCAACAACGATCGCTCTATCCATTTGACACATCTTTCTAACTTCTGCCATCTCAACCTCACTTCATTAGCTCATAGAACTTATCTGGCAGACGAGTGATCTTGCCGGTCTCTTTGTTCGTGAAGACGTTCTGAGTAAAACCCGTCACCAGAACCTTGTCCTCACCACGCCTAAAGACTTTGTATTCAAACTCCATCTTGGCCTTCGTCAACGCTGTGGCAGTCGTCTCTATCTCAAGGATATCGTCAAAGTGTGCTGGAGAGTGAAATTGAGCTTCGACCTTTGTTATCGGGAAGAGTATGCCGTCAGCCATCATCTCGTTGAGGTCTACGTTTATATTGCGAAGGTACTCAACGCGCCCAATCTCAAACCAGCGAATGTAGTTGGAATGATGAACCACGCCCATTGTGTCTGTATCGTAGAAGTGTACTTGATAGTTTGTCTTGATTGTCACTGTTCAATCACCTTTCCTATATAAGTTCTCCATAGTGAATATTGCAGCCTCTATTGTCGTCAGTTCTCTTGTTGTGACGGAAGCAGTCTGCATTGCCATTGGAAAGCCTTCTGTATTATACTTTATCTCTTCTATTGATATTCGATAATTTGAGTCTTTGTCATCTCTTATCTTCTTAGCCTGCAAGTAGTACACGATTATAGACTTACATTTTGATTTTACTGCCTTTGCCTGAATATCTTTAACGGAGTTATCAAAGTCTCCCAAATCGTCAACTTCCTCTACTTCGCGATACTCAGTCTCGTCATAGACTGCCGTTGGAAAGTGTCGGCGCATTTGATCTCTCATAGTTGCCATTACATATGTGAAGTCATCATCGTTGAAGCTGTTCTTCATTATCTGTATTGGCGCTATGTAAACTGATTCTGAATTTGAGGATTGAGGTTGAGTTGTAATTCCTTGTGGATTAAGTTCAAATCTCTCATCGTAATAGTCGCGAATGGCACAATCCAGATAAACTGCCATCTTGTGTGGAAAGTGCTTGACGATTTTATGATGCTGATCGTACTTCTTGACCTCACCAAAGTGTACATATCCCAATAATTGAAGTGATTTCTTAACAGGATCACCGCTCATTGTCACTCTTGTCAGTTTGATCTTATCCTTATATTCGTTGACAAAGCCCTTGTTTCCTACTGCGGGTGCTCCAAAAGTTATCACTTCCATTCTATCTGCAGGAGCGCCGAGGTTAATGAGTTTGGCGGCTGTCAAGATTGCTACTGCACCACCTAGACTGTGGCCTGTCAAATAAAGGCGCTCATTAGGTTTACTTGCAAGTTCTCTAAAAAGGTTCATACCAAGATTGTTGTTTAAGATGACATCGGAATAGTCCTTAAAACCCTGATGTACCAATATCTGGTCATCTTCAGCAACCTCACCATTGGTTTTATTACCATCATCGCCATTGTCTTTTAAATTCGCCGGCACTTGCTTGAGACGAAAGTCCACCTCAGCATCTTTAATTTCATTGGTGCCGCAAATTGCAAGTATCTTCACCAAGCTGCCATCATCAAGTGTCTTACTTACAATCAGTGCCTTTGCATTAGCCTTCTTGGTTTCATCAATAACTACTTTTAAATCCCAACCGTAGTCTTTGAGCATATCTCGAACTAGTATTCCGTTGTCGTCTTCGTATGATGCCATTGACGAGAGAGCACAGACCAGCTGCTTTTCTGCTTCGGGTAGTCCTGCTGCCGAAGCATTTCGAGGTGAGACAAACGTCGTAAGTGTAAAGACGAATATCATCATAGAAGTTGCCACAAGTGCAAGTAAAAAATGAATTATCCTAATAATCATAGCACTTCCCTCTCAATCTTAATTAAATTCTAATCAAAAATACTTGCCATTTCATATAGTTTGTCATATAATTATGATAATTATATGAAAGTCGAGTGATATTAATGAAAAAAATTAAAAAAGCTGTCATTCCGGCAGCGGGTTATGGTACGAGATTCCTGCCAGCAACGAAGGCAACCCCAAAAGAAATGCTTCCGATTGTTGACAAGCCAACAATTCAGTTTATTGTTGAAGAAGCACTTGAGAGCGGAATTGAAGAGATTCTCATCATCAGCGGACACGCCAAGCGTGCGATTGAGGATCACTTTGACTCTGCACCGACTCTCGAAGCTGAACTTGAGAAGAAGGGCAAGACGGATTTACTTGCAATCGTGAGAGAGACAGCGGATATACGCGTTCATTACATTCGTCAGCGTTATATGCGCGGTCTTGGTGATGCCATCTATTGTGCAAAGCCATTTATGGGTGATGAGCCTTTTGCCGTGCTGCTTGGTGATGATATGGTTTACAGTCCCGGTAATCCTGCACTCAAGCAGCTTATGGACATTTACGATGCGACAGGTGCTTCAGTCCTCGGCTGTCAGATTGTCCCCAAAGATAAGGTCTCGTCTTATGGCATAGTTGACGGTGTGAGTGCCGACATTGAGGGTTTTGAACACATTGTCCGTGTCAATGATATGATAGAGAAGCCTTCACCGGCTGAAGCTCCCAGTCAACTTGCGGTTTTGGGACGCTATGTAATTAAGCCTGAGATATTTGAGATTTTGGAGAACACTAAGCCGGGTAAAGGCGGAGAGATTCAGCTTACTGATGCCTTGAAGGTGCTGGCAAAGAAAGATACTGTTTATGCCTGTGACTTCAAGGGACAGCGTTATGATCTTGGTGACAAACTTGGATTCCTCAAAGCGACGGTTGAGTTTGCGCTTAGACGTGATGATCTTCGCGACAACTTTGCCGATTATCTCAAGAGTGTGGTCGCTTCGCTGGATAAGTAAGGCGGTAAATCAATTAAATACGGCTATCATTGTTGACAATCTGAAAACTGTATGATAACATAAATTAAGATAGTTGAAACGGCTTCCTTCTGAGTGCAGAAGGAGGTGATGATCGTGAAGAAACACAATAAACCTGACTGGAACTTCTGGTTAAACGTAGTCCAGACGGCGATCATCATTTACCAAGCGTTCTTCAAATAGACGCAAATAAAAAGCCGTTAAACTAGACGGCTATCCTTTACCTATTATTCAACTTAGAAGGTAGTCGAACGCAACTTCAACTATCCTTAGTATATCAGGTTTGGCAGAATTGTCAAGCCGATTTTTTTCG
The DNA here is from genome assembly GCA_017475745.1 of Selenomonadaceae bacterium. Taxonomy (GTDB): domain Bacteria; phylum Bacillota; class Negativicutes; order Selenomonadales; family Selenomonadaceae; genus Quinella. Next base: position 158 of record JAFVEZ010000019.1, on the reverse strand, counting down.
ATAAGGTCCAATCAATTAAATATAAGCTATCATTGACAATCTGAAAACTGTATGATAACATAAATTAAGATAGTTGAAACGGCTTCCTTCTGAGTGCAGAAGGAGGTGATGATCGTGAAGAAACACAATAAACCTGACTGGAACTTCTGGTTAAACGT
>JAFVEZ010000018.1 GCA_017475745.1 Selenomonadaceae bacterium | reverse complement strand
TTGAATGTTTCTTTCAAAAACTAAAGAGAAATAGAAGGATAGCAACAAGATACGATAAACTTGTCAAAAGATTCTTAGCTTTCATTCACGTTGCTTGTATTCTTATTTGGATAAAATAACTTATTCAACACACCCTAGTATTCTATGAAGAAAATATATTTCCTGCAATGCAAAGTAAATTAAAAGCAGGTGAAGCCTTAAAAACGGCGAATATATAATCAATTATAAGTTTAAGTTTAAAGGAAGTGAGACTTTGAGTGAGGGAAGCAGCGCAGCCGGCGGTTATGAGCGCGTAGAGGTTGAAATCTTTGGCGAGATGTATCGTCTGCGAACAGACGATAGAGAGAGCCTTAAAAAGATCGTTAATATGGTTGATAGCAGTATGAAGATAATTGCTCAAAATACCAGGAGTTTTGCGGGAAGTCGCATTGCTGTTCTTGCCGCGCTTAAGATCGCCGAAGATTATTATCAACTCAAAAGAGACTATGATGAGCTTTTGGAGCTTTTGGACGAAAACAAATAAAATCTCTGACAAAAAAGGATTTTATCACTCATTGAAGAATACTAGTTTATAAAGTAATTTGGAATGTGAAGTCTGTTTGGATTTAAGCATTACAAATTAAACAGATTGGAGGGCTTTGTATGACTGAATTTACTATAAGAGGAAAAAATATTGAAATTACGCCGCCACTTCGTGAGTATGTTGAAAAACGTGTCGGTAAGGTCACAAAGTACTTTGAAAAAGTTGAAGGTATCAATGTTCTGCTGACGGTGACCAAAGGTCAGCATGTAGTTGAGGTTACGGTTGAGGTGCCTAATGGTGTCCTTTTGAGAGGTGAAGAATCAACAACGGATATGTATACTTCGATTGATCTTGTCGTTGAGAAACTTGAACGCCAAATCCACAAGCAAAAGACAAAGCTGGCAAAACGTTTCCGCGGCGGTGGATTTAAATCAGAAGTTATAGAAGAATCCAAGTTCCATTCTGAACAAACTGATGAGAGTGAAGAATATCCTGTTGTGAAGACCAAGAGGTTTTCAGTAAAACCAATGGACGTTCAGGAAGCAATCATGCAGATGAATTTGCTCAACCACAACTTCTTTGTCTTCCGTGATGCTGAGACTGAAGAGATTTGCGTTGTCTACAAGAGAAATGATGGCGCCTATGGTCTTCTTGAATCAGGTAAATAATCAGCAATACTAAATAGAGAGGATTGCGGTTTTAATGAATAGGATTTACACGGACAAGGCACCGGCTACCTTGGGACCTTACAGTCAGGCGATTGAAGTCAATGGCGTGATGTACTTGTCAGGACAGATTGCTATTGAGCCAAATGCCGGAAGGATTGTTGTGGCTGATATTGAAGGACAGGCAGAGCAGTGCTGCAAGAATATAGAATCTATTCTTCATTCTTGTTATATGAGCATGAAGTCAGTTGTCAAGACTACTTGCTACTTGTCGGATATCGCGGACTTCAACAAATTCAATGCCGTCTATGAGAAGTACTTCGTCTCCAAGCCTGCGAGGAGCTGTGTTGCGGTTAAGGATTTACCCGCGGGTGCACTCTGTGAGATTGAAGCAATAGCAGTAAAGGAAAGTAAATAATTGAGGGCAAGTAAGATTTTATGTACTTGCTTCTGAAAAGATGAATACAGAATACCTGCGCTAAATCAGCTTTTACAGGTTGACAAGGTATAACTTTTGAGTTACTATAGCTATAACATTATTGTTATAGCTTATTTGTTTGTTATGTTGATTTATTTATAGGAGGTCAAAGCGTATGTGCAGGATAGGATCAATTAAGAGCAAGGTGCCAATCTTACCTTCAATCGCGCTTAAACTCATGCTGCCACAGCAGGAAGGTCATGACAATTCCGGCTTCGCAATGGTTATGCAAGACTTATATGGTATCTTCTCTACTTACAAAGACAAGCCGCTTCTTTCAATGGCGTGTACTCAAAATGGAGCGCAGATGGTTGCCGATTATATGTACGCTCACAAGTTCACACCTTTAGCCGAATGGCTGCCGATACCTAACAGGCAGAAAGGTCTTGACATCAAGGCAATGCCTTACTACATCTTTCGCAATTACAACTACCCTGATGATGTTGAGAAGATGAGCGACGAAGCACGTGAGAACCTATTGCTTGATACTCGTATTGAGCTGAGAAAGCTACTTGAGGAGAGTGGCGAAGGGTATGTCTACTCATTCTGGCCGGACGTGCTGACACTCAAGGAGATCGGCGATCCGGCTGATATTGCCACTTACTTCCGACTCTGGGACGACAGCGGCATATTATCAGCGAAATCCATTGTTGCTCAGTGTCGGCAAAACACCAACTATGAGATTGTCCGCTATGCTGCCCACCCGTTCTTCCTTCAAGGTTACACCCTCTGCGCTAATGGTGAAAACACCTTCTACACCAAGAACAAAGAGTTCCAAAAGACGCTTCATCACGGATATATCGGGTTTGAGTCAGACTCGCAGTGCTTCCTCTACACGCTGCACTACGTTCACCACGAGTTAAAATGGCCGCTGCCTTACTATAAGCACGTCATCACGCCGCTGCCTTTTGAGGAGATTGCCGAACGTCCTGACAATTCAGTACTAACCGCGATCCGTCAATCGTTGGCACATCTTGAGATCAACGGACCTAATACCATTATCAGTGTGTTGCCGGACGGTCAAATGATGACTTGCTGCGATTCCAAGAAGCTTCGACCTGTCGTCGTCGGCAGCACTGACAATATGGTTGCTATCTCTTCTGAGGTTTGCGGACTAAATGAGATCATGCCCGACCGCGACGCGACGAAGGACATCTATCCAAATGAGCGCGAAGTTGTCGTCATTAATAACAATCTGGAGGTGTCGAGATGGAAGCAGTAAGAACCCAAGATGTAGGTGTCAACGACCTGCCTTGGAAGATAGAATATCACGCAGATAGATGTACAATGTGTGGCAGTTGCGTCGCAAGTTGTTCATTCAAGGCTATCAAGGTCGCCGTCCAAGCTCAGTCGATCACCGTCAGTGAGGACAGTCAACCAAAGCCGATTCACAAGCACATTGCGCGTCCTGTCATCAAGCAAGTTGCAAGCCTTAAAGACTTCTGCCGCGGCTGCGGTATGTGTGAGAAGGTTTGCCCGAACAACGCGATTAAACCCGTCCGGAATCCAGACTCACGCAAGACGCTCCTCAGCAGAGACAATGGACCAATCAAGCGCGGCGGTAGGACTAACCTCAACGCTCAGAGGACACTTGATCACATTGTCGTAGGTCGAATATCACAGATGACTGACCCTTCACTCGACTCAGTTCGTCATACTTTCGACATTCGCTCACCCTTTGGCAGAGTCCTCTCACCGAAAGAGTTGCCTTTTGAGATCGTCGACGGCAAACTCATTCAGAAGACCAAAACGCCACCAGTCCGCTGGATTTATCCGCTTGTATTCAGTGATATGTCGATTGGCGCCCTCTCAACAAGAGCTTGGGAAGCAGTTGCCCTAGCAGTTGGCTATCTCAATACCCAGTGTAATATCCCGATTAGAATGAGCAGCGGTGAAGGTGGCATGCCCGTTAAGCTGCTCCAGAGCGACTACCTCAAATATTTCATCATTCAGATTGCTTCCGGTCACTTCGGTTGGAATAGGATCATCAAGGCAATGCCATTCATGAAAACCGACCCAGCGGGTATACTCATCAAGATTGGACAAGGTGCCAAGCCTGGCGATGGTGGACTATTGCAATCTGAGAAGGTAGCGGAGCATATCCAAGCGATACGCGGTGTTCCAAAGGCTACCCTCAGCTCACCGCCTAATCATCAAGGACTATACTCAATCGAAGAAAGCGTCCAGAAGATGCATTTGAGTATGAATGCCGCTTTCGGCTTCAGAGTGCCGGTTGCCATTAAGTGTGCCGCCTCGTCGACATCGGTTAGCGTCTATAACAACCTGCTGAGAGACCCGTACAAGATTTGCGGCGGCTTCTTCATCGACGGTATACAGGGTGGCACCGGCGCAGCTAATGAAGTATCACTCGACCATACCGGTCACCCGGTTGTATCTAAGATACGCGACTGCTACCTTGCGGCGGTTAAGAGCGGCTCACAAGGACAGATACCGCTCTATGGCGGCGGTGGTATCGGAATGACAGGCAACGCCGCTGCAGATGCCTTCAAGATGATCTGTCTCGGCGCCAACGGTGTATTCTGCGGAAAGATACTCATTCAACTACTCGGCTGTGTCGGCAATGAACAAGGGCGCTGTAATGCCTGCAATACCGGTAACTGCCCAACGGGAATATGCACTCAGAATCCGCGATTGGTCAAGCGCCTTGACATAGACCGCGGTGCTCAGAAGATTGTTGACTATGTACTCGCCTTTGATGCTGAACTTCGCAAGTTGATGGCTCCGATTGGTAACTCTTCGTTGCCGGTTGGCAGAAGTGACGCCCTCGTGTCCACTGATTACAATATTGCTGATAAGCTGGGTATTCAATATGTCTGCTGAGGTTATTGTCAGAAGTGCGACTGTGAATGACGCCAAGGATTTGCTTGCCATCTATGCCTACTATGTCACTAATACCGCAATAAGTTTTGAATACGACGTGCCGACCGTTGAGGAGTTCGCCGACAGGATTGCCAAGACTTTGAAGAATTCCCCTTATCTTGTTGCGGTTATCAATGATAAGATTGTTGGTTATGCCTATGCCGCACCGCTCAAGACCAGGGCGGCTTACGTCAAGAGCGTTGAACTGTCGATATATATTGATCGCAACTTCAAAGGACATGGTATCGGTGGCAAGTTGTATCAAGCGTTGAGCAGTGAATTGAAGCAAGCCGGCATTATCAACCTGTACGCCTGTATTGGTTATTCGGAAGTTGAGGACGAATATTTAAATCGCAACAGTGTAGACTTCCATGAGCATATGGGCTTCAAGATTGTCGGACACTTCAACAAATGTGGTTATAAGTTCGGTCGTTACTATGATGTATTGTGGATGGAGAAGATCATCGGCAAGCACGAATGATTATTTGGGGGTTGGTGAATAATGTTAAAGATAGAGACAATGAACGGACATGAGCGAATGTCGACGCAGGATTTACTGCTACAGATTGAAGCGGCTGTCCAAAACGGCGAAACTGACTTCGAGATTGCCGCGTCCGGTCAGCACGATATAGGCGGACCGCTTTGGCACCCAGAAGGCAAGACTCTGCACTTCCATATTACAAATGCCGGTCAGCGCGTCGGTTCGATGTGTCTGTCGAATACGGAGATTGTCGTCGAGGGTTCTGCTTCGGCTGATGTAGGCTGGCTCAACGACGGCGGAATTATCACCGTCAAAGGCGACGCCGGTGATACTGCCGGTCACTGTTCAAGTGGCGGTAAGATATTCATAGGTGGACGCGCAGGCACTCGTTCCGGCTCATTGATGAAGCATGATCCGCTCTATGAGGAACCTGAACTCTGGATACTCAAGAATACCGGTTCATTCTCGTTTGAGTTTATGGGTGGTGGCAAGGCAGTTGTCTGCGGTATTGATTCCGAACAGTTCGACAGCGTCCTTGGTGAGCGTCCTTGTGTCGGTATGGTTGGCGGCGTGGTCTATGTTCGAGGTACAATATCGGCTTATCCTAAAGATGTTCGCTGCTTGGAACTTGACGAAGAAGATATTACCTTCATTGACGGCGGTCTCGATGATTTCCTCAATCACGTTGAGCGTTCTGAGCTTCGTGATGAGCTTACTGATTGGTCACAGTGGCATAAACTCAGACCTCTGACCTTTGAAGAGAAGCAAGCGCAGACTAGTGGACGAATCAGCGTACATGACTTCAGACTTCGTGAGTGGGTTAAGGGTGGTATCTTCAGTGATGTTGCGGTTGATGACTTTGAAGTTCACGATACCATTAGCCGCGGACTCTACAGGCTTAAGGTGCCGAGTTGGGATAATGCCAAGTACGCTGCGCCTTGTGAGTTCTCCTGCCCGACGGGTATACCTACTCAGCGGCGTTATGACTTAATCAGACTTGGCAAAACCGACGACGCCTTGAAACTTGAACTTGAGTATACACCATTTCCAGGTTCTGTCTGTGGAAGTGTCTGCCCTAATCCTTGTATGGACGGCTGCACGCGCGGCACGATTGACGAACCTATCCAGATTGGCGCACTTGGCTTGAAGTCTTCATTCGTTGAAGTTGAAGCTCCAAAGGTCAAGACCGACAAGAAGGTGGCGATCATTGGCGGCGGTGTCAGTGGTCTCAGTGCTGCGTGGCAGTTGGCACTTAAAGGCCACGAAGTCACTGTCTATGACGATTCAGAGAGAATCGGTGGCAAGCTGGAGCAAGTCATACCGCGCGGCAGGCTGAATCATGAGATACTTGAAGCGGAACTCAAACGCATTCAACATGTCGGTGTCAAGTTCATCACCGGCTGCAAGGTTGATCGTGCAAAGTTCGACACAATCAGAGCTGAGAGCGACGCCGTCATATGTGCAACGGGTGGACATAAGCCGCGCTACTTTAACTGGAAAGGCATTGAACACCTCACAATGGGTATTGAGTTCCTCAAGGCTATCAACCGCGGCGAGCGTCCGAAGGTCGGCAGACACGTCGTCGTCATAGGTTGCGGCAATTCCGGTATGGACACCTGCCGCGGTGCCTACGAGATGGGTGCAGAGACGGTTACGGCTATTGATGTCCAGAAGCCCGCCGCCTTTGCTAAAGAGATTGCCTATATCGAAGGTCTCGGCGGTAAGCTGATCTGGCCATTCATGACGACGGAGATCACCGCCGAAGGTATCTACGCCGACGACGGGCGCTTCATTCCGGCAGATCAAGTCATCGTCTCAATCGGTGAAGCTCCAATCCTCGACTATCTGCCTGACGATCCGTCAATCAAGAAGTTCAGAGACACCTGGTTGATTCCAAACGCCGACAAGTCTATCATGGAAGGCGTTTTCGCGACGGGCGACACGATCAAGCCTGGCAGATTGACTGACGCAATCGGCGACGGTCGTAAGACTGCCTGGTATGTTGACAGATACATTAGAGGTGAAGCGCCGTTGCAGTTTCCTCAGAAGACGAGGATACCGGCGGAGCGTCTAAGCAAGGCCTACTTCGATAAGTGCCACCACTGCGAGCTTAAGGACCCAGTCGACGACCACACGCGCTGCGTGAGTTGCGGGACGTGCCGCGATTGTAAGATGTGCCTTGAGAGCTGTCCAGAGAAGGCGATCAGTCGCATTGAGAAGGCGGACGGCTCTTGGGAATACATCAGTGACCCGAATCGTTGTATTGGCTGCGGAATCTGCGCGGGTGTCTGTCCGTGCGGTGTCTGGAGCATTGAGGATAATCTGGAACCAATCAACATGTATCGCAACGGTCAACGTTCAGCGTGAATAGGAGCAAGGAATTAGGAGCAAGGAATTAGGAGCAAGGAGCAAGTGAAGTAACGGAGAGAGTACTTGTCCCTAGACCCTAGACCCTTGACCCTAATCTGCAAACGTGATATATTAATCAAAACAAAGATAGGAAGTGTAGAAATGGCAGATTTACTGTATACCATTAAGGCAAATACTCCGAAAGAGGACATCATCAAGCAGCTTCGTGAGCACCCTGAGATCAAGTTCGTCTCTCTCGTCGGAATTGACATGGCGGGCAACGACACCGATGAGAAGATACCAATCCGAATCTTTATCAAGGATATTGACGACTTCTATGCCGGCAGTGCAGTGCAGACAGACGGATCAAGCGTTGTCCTGCCGGGCATTGCGACCCTTAACAACGCCAAAGTTGACATGCCGATTGATCCTAGCGTGAATTGGTTTGTTGACTACAACTTTGAACACTACGACGAGGAAACTAACCGACCTGTCGGCACTTTGAGGATACCGAGCTTCTTGATTCACGAAGGTAAGAGAGTTGATGCCCGCGCTGTTCTGACGGACACTCTCACCTATGTCAAGAAAGAACTGCTCGATCTGCTTCATAGTCACCCAGAAGTCGCTGGACTGGATATCAGCGGCAACGACGTGACTGACATCAGCTTCACATCTGCCACTGAGCTTGAGTTTTGGGTGAAGACGCCGCTTGAGGAAGCTGCCATTGAGGAAATGAGCGCTTCACAGGTCATGCAAGAGCAGTATTGGGAACGTACCCACGGTGCTGTCCGCTGTGCCCTGGAGAAGTGTGTCATTGAGCTGGATAAGTATGGACTTGACGTGGAAATGGGCCACAAGGAAGTCGGCGGACTCAAGGCTCAAATCAACGAGAGCGGCCACATGACGCACGTCTGTGAGCAGCTTGAGATTGACTGGCGCTTCGCTGATGCCGTCCAAGCCGCAGATAATGAGATGTTCGTTCGCACTATTGTCAAGGAAGTATTCCGCGCTAACGGTCTTGAGGTCTCTTTCAAGGCAAAACCGATGATTGGACTTGCCGGCAACGGTGAGCATACCCATATTGGACTTGCAGCTGTCACCGCCGACGGTAAGTTCCACAACCTCTTTGCTGCCAAGAACCCTGAAGAGGACTTTATGAGTGCGATTGGCTACGGTGCCATTATGGGCCTGTTGAAGAATTACGAAGTTATCAACCCATTCGTCAGCGCCACTAATGATTCACTAAATCGTTTAAAACCAGGCTTTGAAGCTCCGGTTTGTATTGTCACTTCACTCGGCCACACACCAAAGATTCCAAGCCGCAACAGGACTATTCTGGCGGGTTTGATCCGTGACTTGAAGAACCCCATGGCGACGAGATTTGAGCTTCGCGCTTGTAATCCTTACACTAATACCTATCTGGTGCTTGCCGCCGTCTACAGCGCTGTACTCGACGGTATCAAGGCAACTGTCGATCACTCTACCGACGAACTTCTCAAGGAACTCAGCAAAGAAGCCGGACAGACGGGTTTCTACCTTGAGACAGACCGCACCTATCGTTCTGAAGAAGATGTCTTTGAGGACTACACCGCTGAGGAGCGCGACCGTCTCTTCGGAGCGCCACCTGCCACCGTCTGGGAGAATATGCAGTCACTTGATAAGTATCCAGACAAGCTTAAAGTCATCACCGCCGGTGGAGCACTGAGACCGCAAATTGTCGATGCCTTCAAGGCTGGCGCTCTGCTGCGTTGGAAGACTGAACTCATTGCAAGGATACTGCCGGAAATGAGAAAGATAGTTCGCAATGCCAAGAAGATTGAAGCTACACATCAGACTGACCAAGACTCTTACAACTGGAACAAGATCAAGGCATTGAGGGCATTGCTGGCGAAGGATAGCATTGACGAGAAGTCGCTCTTCACGCAGCTCATCAATGCCCTCAACAGCGGCGACTACAGCGAAGCTTCAAAACTTCAAGTTGACATCTATGCCAAGGTTGAGGAACTGAAAGCACTCTACGACGCCTACGAGAAGAACATGATCTAGCTCAGTCAGAGCACTCCATGATGGCTTTCAGAAGCGTCATGTTAAGGTTTTCGCAGACGATTTGGGCCAATCGATCGTAGCTTTGCTGCTTCTCTGCAAGGTAGTTGCGGGTATTGGGCAGAGCCTTCAGACCTTTCCTAAGGCGGACGGCATTGAGGATTTGGCGACGGAAGCTATCGTTATCGAAGATACCGTGGACGTAGGTACCGAGGACGTTGTCGGCGGCCACGATCTTCTCGTCGCCAAGGCCGCCGGTGACGCCAGAGTGAATCTCATAGCCGCTGAGATTGTCAGCGATGACGCGGGTGCCAAGGAAGGTGAAGTCGATCTTGTCAAGGGTGACTTGGCGGGTGTACTTCTCGGCGGCGAAGGTCGTCGTCAGTGGCAGCAGGCCCAAGCCGTCCACCTCGTCGTTGGTCGACTCAATATGCAGCGGGTCGGCGATCTTGCTGCCAAGCATCTGGAAGCCGCCGCAGATACCAATAACAGCGGTACCGCCTAGGGCGAGAGTTCTGACCCTACTGGCGATACCGCTGCTTTTGAGGTACATGAGGTCGTCGATGGTGTTCTTAGAGCCGGACAGGACCACTAGATCGACGGCTTCAAGTTCCTCAGCGCGCCCAGCATAGGTCAAGCTCACGTCTTGCTCGCCGGCAAGGCTGTCGAAGTCCGTGAAATTAGACATCTTGGGTGTCCTCACAACGGCGACCTTGACCGCTGCGGTAGTGTTGAGGTTGACCTTGTCATCAAGAGATACGGAGTCCTCGTCGTCAATGCCAAGCTTGTCAATGAACGGAACCACGCCAAGGACGGGCTTGCCAGTCTTGTTTTCGAGAAAGTCAATGGCGGGCGTGAATAGGCTGACATCACCGCGGAACTTGTTGATGACGAGACCTTTGACGAGATCGCGTTCATCGTCGTCGAGAAGTTCAAGTGTGCCGACGAGGGCAGCAAGTGAGCCGCCACGGTCTATGTCGGCGACAAGGAGAACGGGCGCGTTGAGGTACTTGGCGACACGCATATTGACGATGTCGTTTGCCTTGAGGTTGACTTCAGCAGGAGAACCGGCGCCCTCGATGACGATAGTGTCGAAGTCACTGTCCAAACGCTTGAGGGCGGCTTTCACGGCGTCAAAGGCCTTAAGAGAGTAGCCTTGGTGGTACTCCTTGGCGCTCATATTTCCGATTGGTCGGCCGTTAATGATGACCTGCGAGGTTGAATTGCCGGTAGGCTTGAGTAGTACTGGATTCATATCGACATTAGGTGCCAGCCTTGCAGCTTCAGCCTGAGCTACCTGCGCTCTACCCATCTCAAGTCCGTCAGCGGTTACATAGGAGTTTAAGGCCATGTTCTGTGCCTTGAAAGGTGTGACGCGTCGACCTTCTTGGTAGAGTATCCTACAAAGCGCTGCTGTCAATATACTCTTTCCAACGTGTGAACTTGTCCCTTGCAACATTATATAATTTGCCATTATCTCATCTCCAAATATTTTGTAAATAACTATAGCATATTTTGATTATATATGATATAATTTCTTTAAGTGTATGTCCATTATATTTTAGGGGGTTTTCTGTTATGAGTAAGTGGGTTTGTAGTGTTTGCGGTTATGTCCATGAGGGTGACACTCCACCTGATGAGTGTCCAATTTGCAAGGCAAAGGCCGACAAGTTCACTGAGCAGAGCGGCGATCTCGTCTTTGCTGATGAGCATGTTGTCGGCGTTGCAAAAGGCGTTGACGAGAAGATCATTGAAGGTCTTCGTGCTAACTTCAACGGTGAGTGCTGTGAAGTCGGTATGTACCTTGCAATGAGCCGCGCGGCACATCGTGAAGGCTATCCTGAGATTGGCGAAGCTTTCCGCCGCTATGCTCTTGAGGAAGCCGAACACGCTGCCAAGTTTGCAGAGCTGCTCGGTGAAGTCCTCTCTGCTTCCACTGAGGAGAATCTCAAGGCCCGTGTAGCTGCAGAGCATGGCGCTTGCCAAGGCAAGAAGGACTTGGCGGCACTTGCCAAAAAGCTCAACCTTGACGCTATTCATGATACCGTCCACGAGATGGCGAAGGACGAAGCGCGTCACGGCAAAGGCTTCAAGGGCCTGCTTGATCGTTACTTTAAATAAGTCATCTTATTGAGGGTCAAGGGTCAAGTTGGATTTGAATTACTTGTCCCTTGTTCCTTACGCCTAATCCCTAAATTCCTTGCTCCTTATTCCTAAGCGGAATATCGCAATAAAAGCCGCCATGGGATGGTGACCGCTGACTGTTGGTCGGCAGGCATGCTCCCAAGGCGGCTTTCTTGTTGAGCTTATCGAATCATTTGCCCCTAATCCCTTGATCCTTGCTGAGGGTCAAGGGTCTAGGGACAAGTTGGATTTGAGTTACTTGCTCCTAATTCCTTATCCCTAAATTCCTTGCTCCTTTAACTGCTTGAATGTGTGGGCGACACCCTCACTGGTGAAACCAAAGTGCTTGAAGAGGACCGTTGCTGGAGCACTTGACCCGAAGCTCTGCATAGTGACGGTAGCGCCATCGAGACCGACATAGCTGCCCCAGCCGTAGTTCGACGCAGCTTCAACGGCGACCCTAGCTCTCACCTTCTTCGGTAGGACGCTCTCACGATAGGCGTCGGTCTGCTCCTCGAAGAGTTCCGTGCAAGGCATACTCACCACACGAACGTCGATACCCTCTTCGGCAAGCTTCGCCTGTGCTTCAATAGCGATAAAGACCTCAGAACCGGTGGCGATGAGGATACCGTCAAAATCGTCTCTTTGCGCTTCGCTGATGACATATCCGCCCTTGAGAGCGCCTTCGCGAGAGCTGCCTGCAAGCTGCGGGACACTCTGCCGGGTTAGCACCAGGACGGTCGGACGGTCAGTGCTGGTAAGGGCGGTGTACCAGGCGGCGGCAGTCTCCGCGGCGTCGGCGGGCCTAAAGACCCTTACATTGGGCATGGACCTAAGCATGGCAAGCTGCTCGATTGGCTCGTGGGTCGGGCCGTCTTCACCGACGCCTATGCTGTCGTGCGTGAAGATGTAGATGACAGGCAGCTTCATGATAGCCGAGAGCCTAAGCTGAGCCTTGAGATAGTCACTGAAGACGAAGAAGGTCGCAGCATAAGACCTCAAGCCGCCGTGCAGGTAGAGACCGTTGATTATTGCCGACATAGCGGCTTCTCTGACGCCGAAGTGGATATTGCGGCCATTGTAGTCGCTCTTGCTGAAGTACGGCACACTGTCCATGATAGACTTGTTGGAGCCGCCCAAATCAGCACTGCCGCCAATCATATTAGGCACTCTGTCTTTGATAAGGTTTAGTATCCTGCCGGAGCTGGCGCGTGTGGCTTCGGATTTGTCGACTTTGACGAAGATGTCCTCAAGGACCGCAGAATCAACGGGCGCGTGGTACCTGTCCCAAAGGGCCTTCATCTCTGGATAGTCGGCGCAGTAGTCTGCAAAGAGCTTGTTCCAGTCATACTCAGCCATACTGAGACTCTTGCCGAGGTCTTCAAAATGCTCATAAACCTCAGTGGGAACATCGAAGGCGGTCTCGTCGCTGTGCCAGCCAAGGGTGCTCTTGAGGGCCTTGACGTTCTCAGCACCCAAAGGCTCGCCATGAGAGCTTTCAGAGTTTGCCTTCGGGCTACCGTATCCAATGATGGTCTTGACGATAATGAAGCTTGGACGGTTGAGGTCGGCCTTGGCGGTCTCGATGGCGTTTCCGATAGCTTCGAGATCGTTACCGTCGTCAACCTTCAAAACTTGGAAGCCGAAGGATTCGACGCGTTTTGCAACATCTTCAGTGAAGGCGAGATCAGTGTTGCCTTCAATGCTGATGTTGTTACTATCATAGAGGATAATCAGCTTACCAAGACCGAGGGTACCCGCCAGAGAGAGTGCTTCGGAGCTGATACCTTCCATCATGCAGCCGTCACCTGCGAGAGCGTAAGTATAGTGATTGACGATATTGTAGTCGGGTTTGTTGAAGGTGGCGGCGAGATGAGCTTCGGCCATGGCCATTCCGACAGCCATGCCAAGGCCGGCGCCGAGAGGTCCGGTGGTGGCTTCGACGCCAGCAGTGACACCGTATTCGGGGTGTCCAGGTGTCTTTGAGCCGAGTTGGCGGAAGAGTTTAAGGTCATCAAGAGTTAGACCGTAGCCAAAAAGGTGAAGCAAGCTGTAGAGCAGCGCGGAGCCGTGCCCAGCCGACAGAACGAAGCGATCACGGTCTACCCAATTAGGGTTCTTGGGGTTGTGGCGCATGTGATGGGCATAGAGTTCGTAGGCGATAGGCGCAGCACCAAGGACTATACCAGGGTGGCCACTGTTGGCAGCCTGAACCATATCAGCACCAAGTATTCTTATAGCATTAACGCTAACCTTATCAATGTCATTAATCAAAGTATCCTCTCCTTATTACGAATTACGCAACAAATTACGAACAGATTATAACACGGACTGCCTATTCAAGGCAAGAGATTTTGTTTGACTTTTGGTCTCAAATGATATATCATTAAGATAATAACAGGTGGTAGCCTATATGGTGGTATATAGCTACTGGTACGCCACAGCGGCTGCCTGCGCGGTAGATGTGTTGGCAGTATCGTTGGGCGCGCCTAGCTTTTGCCAAGCTTTTCCTGAAAAGCGTGCGGCCTTTGGTCCTTTCGGCCGGTCGAAAGGACATACACTTAAAGATTGAAGTGATACCTACTTTCTCATAACTGAGAAAGTACCAAAGAGGTTCCGCTCCACTGCGACTCATCCATGAATCGCGCGTTGCGCGGTTCTTTAGCGGGAAATGCCTACAGTCTTCGTTATGCGATAGTAGTAGAACGAAGGTAGTAGGCTTCGACCAGCTAAAGAACGCTCACATCACGTTCGCGTCTACTCACCGCAACCGATGAGGTACTCCGGCCGCTTGCGCGGGCATTTTGAAACCTCTAAAGCCTGCCGCGCCTAGCTTCTGCTTACTCTTCCTGAAGAGTAAGGGGGTCTTGTGCAACAGCGGAGCGCCTGCTATTGAGCGACGCGTCTTCTGACCAAACAGAAAGTTGATCAATCTCAATCTCAATCTCAATCTCAACCTTCAACATACCACCCAAACTACCCTCAGAGTCAAACCCCATTAACAATGAGTCAATATTACAATTCACTATAATATAGAGTAGGAGGGTTTCATTTGTTCTCTATAAAGTCCAGATTGATATTCATTGCACTCATAACAATCCTCACAACCACACTGTTCATTGGTTGCGGTGAAGATGAGCAACAACAATCTCAGCAACAAGCTCGCAAGTCACAAGTCAAAGTCATGAAAGTCATTCAACGCGATACCCCGCTTGTATCCGAGTTCGCCGGCCAGATACTCGCTGCCAATGAAGTAAAGGTTCAGTCCAAAGTCTCCGGCAACGTAGTTGAAAAGTATGTCACCGGCGGCCAGTTCGTTGAGGTCAATCAACCTCTCTACAAGATTGACTCTCGTACCTACGAATCAGCCGTCCTCAAGGCCCGCGCCGACTTGGCTCAGGCCGAAGCTACCCTCAACAACGCCAAAATTGACCTCTATCGCGATCAAAAGCTCCTCGAATACGCCGCTATCGCCGAACAGGTCGTCACCACCCAAGAAGCTCAAGTCAGAGCTTATGAAGCTCAAGCTGCCGCCAACGAAGCTCTCCTTAAGACCGCCATGGAGAACCTCGCAGATACCATGATCTATGCCCCAATGAGTGGCCAAATCAGCGTCGACGATGTCGCTGTCGGCACCTTCGTCACCGCCGGCCAAACTTCTCTCGTCACTATCGGCACTACCAACCCAATCTACGCTCAGTTCTCCGTCAGTGAGACTGAGTACCTCAAGTTCCTCAATGTTCAGGCTCTTAAGTCCGAAAATATCGCCATTGATGTCACTCTTACCCTCGCCGACGGCACCGAATACCCATTCGTCGGTCAGATTGTCGAGTCCGACCGCGAAATGGCCAACAACACCGGCTCTCTCACCATTAAGGCAATCTTCCCTAACCCAAGTGGCCTTCTCATGCCCGGTATGTTCGCCCGCGTTAAGCTCTCCGGCGACACCCGCCCAAACTCTATCCTCGTTCCTCAACGCTCAGTTCAGCAGCTTCTCGGCAAGTCCTTCGTCATGATAGTTGGCAAAGATGGCAAGTCTGAAGCACGTACCGTAACCTTGGGTGATAAGGTCGGCAGCTACTACATCATTGAAGACGGCGTCACTTCGCAGGATACTGTCATCGTTGAGGGCCTAACCAATCTCCAAGAAGGCGTCGAACTCGCTACCACTGAGGTCACACCCGGCGAAATGGGCTTCACTCTTGCTGAGGTCACCAGCACCTACAACGCCGATAGCGCCAATTCTTCGGCAAAGTGAGGACGGTGTTATAATGTCAAAGTTCTTTATCCACCGACCAATATTCGCAATCGTTATCGCAGTCATCATTGTTCTAGTTGGAATACTCGCAGCTATTCAACTTCCAATCGCTCAATATCCGCAGATTTCACCCCCAACAGTTTCAGTCAGCACAACTTACACCGGCGCTAATGCCGCCGTTGTCAATGAGACGGTTGCACAGGTTATCGAACAGCAAGTCAACGGCACTCAAGGTATGGACTATATGTCCAGCAACTCTGACGATACCGGACGTTACAGTCTGTCCGTCACGTTCGAGGTCGGAACCGACGGCGATATGGACTCAGTTAAGGTCCAGAACAACGTCGCTGTTGCTAACCCAAGCCTGCCTACTGATGTCCAGAATCGCGGCGTTACTACTCGTAAGGCTTCCAACGATATGGCCTACATGGTCTCTGTCAACTCTCCTGACGGCCGCTACGATCGCGCCTTCATGAAGAACTATGCCGATATCTACATGATGGACGAAATTAAGCGCGTCAGTGGCGTCGGCGATGTTCAAATCTTCGGCTCTGACTACGCAATGCGTATTTGGCTCAACCCTGACAAGTTGGCAGAACTCAATCTTACCGTCGCCGATGTGTCAAGCGCCATCAGTGAACAGAACCTTCAAGCGGCTGCCGGTACTGTCGGCTCCATGCCTGTAAGTCAAGGTCAAGAGAAACAGTATACCGGTAAGGTGCAAGGGCGTCTGGTCAGCGTTGAGGAGTTCGGAAACATTATCCTCAAGTCTGCCGGCAACGGTGCCTTTGTACGATTGAAGGACGTGGCAAGGATTGAGACTGGTCAGCGCCAGAACAACATCGTTGCTAAGTTCAATGGCTACCCTGCTGTCGCGTTCGGTATCATGTTGACTTCTGACGCCAACGCCATGCAGACAGTTGCCGACATTCGCGACATTCTCGATCGTCAGAAGGAGAACTTGCCACCCGGTCTTCACATTGACCAAATCTTCGACAGCACGGACTACATCAACGCTTCAATTCACGAAGTCGTTGAAACCTTCGTCATCGCGCTTTTGCTAGTCGTGTTCGTCATATACATCTTTCTGCAGTCCGCACGCGCAACGATTATACCTCTTCTTGCAGTTCCGGTCTCACTGATTGGTACTTTCGCAGCTTTCATTATCCTGGACTTCTCAATCAACACGCTGACGCTCTTCGCAATGGTGTTGGCAATCGGTCTAGTCGTTGATGATGCAATCGTCGTCATCGAGAACGTCGAACATCACATGGAGTCAGGATTGACGCCGGTCGACGCCACTGAACGCGCCATGGACGAGGTCCAAGGCCCTGTCGTGGCGATTGCCTTCGTCTTGGCTGCCGTCTTCGTGCCAGTCGCTTTCCTCGGCGGCATGATGGGCGTCTTGTACAGACAGTTCGCTTTGACGATTGCAATCTCAATGGCACTGTCGGCCTTCGTAGCACTGACTTTGACACCGGCCCTCTGTGCCATGATCCTCAAACCACATGATCCAAACGCCAAGCACGGTCTCCTCGATAGATTCTTTGACGGCTTTAACAACTGGTTTGAGCGCACTAAGAACAGCTACGTTCATGCCGTTGCTAAGATGATCGGCGTTTCAAAGGTCTCGTTTCTCATCATGCTGATAATCTGTATTCTGACCGGCTGGGTCTACACCATGTTGCCGTCTACCTTCGTGCCAGAAGAGGACCAGGGCTACTTCATGACGGCGGTGAGCCTGCCCGAAGGTACTTCAATGAATCATACAGTTGAGACGATTGACAAGCTCGCCAAGGTAGTTATGAAGGAAATGCCTGGACTTGATAGCTGCATGGCAATAACGGGCTTCGATATCTTATCGTTTGGTTCAAAGCCAAGCGCCGGTCTGATAGTCTGCGGCCTTAAGTCTTGGGATAAGCGCGGCCCTGCCGAATCGGTTGATGCCTGTATTGGTACAATGTTTGGACTTGGTGCTAAGGTTGTGCCGGAAGCGCAGGTCATTGCATTCAATCCGCCTGCTCTGCCAGGTCTTGGATCCGTCGGCGGCTGGGCACTGCAGCTGCAGGATATGAGCGGTCACAGCGATCAAGAGCTGAACGAGATCACCGGCAGGATCGTTGCTAAGGGTAATCAACGGCCGGAACTTCAAGGCGTTCGCACTACCTTCAGTATTACCTCACCGACTTATGAGTATGATGTCGACCGCGAGAAGGTCAAGCTCCTAGGTGTCCGATTGAGCGATGTCTTCACTGCTCTTCAAGTCAATTTCGGTGGCATGGAAGTCAACGACTTCAACGAATTCGGCCGTACCTATAAGGTCGTCGTTCAGTCTGATATCCTCTATCGTTCCGAAGCTGAGTCTGCTAAGTTCGTCTTCGTCAAGGGCGCCAACGGTCAAATGGTCCCACTAGATTCACTCATCACACCCAAGATGTCCACCGGCCCGACGCAGATTTCAAGGTTTAATTCGACACGCGCCGTCACTATCCAGGGCAACGCCGCCCAAGGCTACTCATCCGGACAGGCTATGAACGCTATTGAGGAGATCGTCCGTCAAGAAGCTGGCACTGGCTTCAACATTGAGTGGAGTGGACAGTCACGCGAAGAGAAGAAGGCACAAAGCTCCACGGGCCAAGTGTTGGCGCTGGCGTTGGTGTTCGTCTTCCTCTGCCTTGCAGCACTCTACGAGAGCTGGTCGGTACCTTACGCCGTCCTGCTGACAGTGCCAACAGGTATCTTCGGCGCTGTGGTCTCTGAGTACGGTCTATCGTGGCTCGAAGCGACTATGGGACACCAAAACTCCGGCCTGCAGGATAGCGTCTACATGCAGATCGGTATCATAATGATAATCGGTCTAGCGGCAAAGAACGCGATCTTGATAGTCGAGTTCGCCAAAATCCGTGTCGATCGTGGCATGCAGCCAGTTAAGGCAGCTATCGAAGCGGCAGGCCTGCGTCTGCGTCCAATCCTAATGACCTCGTTCGCCTTCATTATCGGCTGTCTACCGCTTGCGATTGCTACAGGTGCAGGCTCCGCAGCGCGCAACGGTATGGGCGTGGCGGTTGTCGGCGGTATGCTCTTTGCAACGAGTCTTGGTATCTTCTTGATACCTGTATTCTTCGTCATCACAGAGTGGGTGGCGAGTAAGCTTGGCTTCATGAAGCAGGAGAAGCGCAAACGCTCTATCGACTATATGTAATTAGGAACAAGGAGCAAGGGACAAGGAGCAAGTAACTCAAATCCAACTTGTCCCTAGACCCTATACTCTTGCCCCTATTTAAAGGAGTTAAATATGACTGAGAAAGATAAAATGCTGGCTGGAGAGTGGTACAACGCCAACTTTGACGAAGCTCTCATCGAGGAGAGAATGACCGTCAAAGACCTCTGCTGCCAATTCAATCAAACACTTCCAAGTAGACTCAAACAACGCTTGGAGATATTGAGACAAATCCTTCCAAATGTCGACGTTGAGCAAGTTGAGATTCTCTCACCGTTCATGGTAGACTATGGCTACAATGTACAAATGGGCGAAGGATCATTCCTCAACCACAATGTCTACTTGATGGACTGCGCTGAGATCAAGATCGGTAAGAAGTGCTTTATAGGACCCAACTGCGGCTTCTATACTGCAATTCACCCTATGTTAATC
This sequence comes from Selenomonadaceae bacterium, assembly GCA_017475745.1. Classification (GTDB taxonomy): domain Bacteria; phylum Bacillota; class Negativicutes; order Selenomonadales; family Selenomonadaceae; genus Quinella. The sequence goes on along the minus strand of JAFVEZ010000018.1, from coordinate 58,935 downwards.
GAACCACGTAATGAGGGGCTTGAAATGGCAAAACCGATTGAGTTAGCCGATAATATCTGGATAGGCGCCGACGTGACAATCCTGCCGGGTGTTAAGATCGGTGAGGGTTCTGTAATCGGTGCCAAGAGTCTGGTTTCAAAAGACATTCCAGCCGGTGTTCTCGCTTTTGGCAATCCTTGCCGCGTCGTTAAACCTATACTTGAAGATAGACTGAGCATTTAAATTGAGATGGATATGGAGACAAATACAAATATCAAATTTAGTTATTGGCTACTGTTCAAATCAACCTTCATTGTGAGTATGTTCACTGTCGGCGGCGGCTATGTTATAATCCCACTTCTCAAGGCAAAATTCGTCGACGAGTACCACTGGATTGACGATCAACAAACCCTCGACATGATAGCAATCGCTCAGTCAACACCCGGTATTATGGCAGTCAATACCTCAATCATGCTCGGCTACAAGATGGGTGGTTTCTTAGGAGCACTCTGCGGAATGTTTGCAACTGTCTTGCCACCGTTAATAATCATCACCGCTGTCGCAACCTTCTACGACCTAATTGCCAACAATGAATACGTCAAACTCGTGCTGAAGGGTATGCAATGCGGCGCAACTGCACTCTTGCTGAATGTTGCAATCGACCTTTTAAGCAAGCAATTTGCCAAGAAGTTGCTCCTGCCAACAATCATAATCATAGGGACCTTCATTGCCAATCTCTTCTTCAATGCTAACATCATTTTACTGGTTGTGATTGACGGAATTATTGGATTCTTCCTAATGCGCAACAAAATTTACGCTTAAAACAAAGGAGACAGCTCAATCGCCTGTCTCTTTTAAATTTCTGATTCTTGACAAAGGAAGTCTAAATTTTTTGTCGAAACATTTAAATTGAATGAATATATTAGGAGGAAATGTAATGCAAAGTTTCGAGATAGAACTCGGCGGACGCAAATTAATCGTCGAGAACGGCAAGATGGCAAAGCAAGCAAATGGCGCCGTCTTGATCCGTTACGGTGACACCGCAGTCCTCGTTGCGGTCACGTCCTCAGCCGAACCTCGCGAAGGAGTAGATTTTTTTCCGCTCACTGTAGACTACGAGGAGAAGATGTATGCCGCCGGTAAGATTCCAGGTGGCTTCATTAAGCGCGAAGGTCGCCCGCCACAGTCAGCTATACTCAAGAGCAGACTGATTGACAGGCCAATCCGTCCGCTCTTTCCAAAGGGTTTTAGGAATGATGTACAGGTGACCGCAACTGTCCTCAGTTTTGAGCAGGATAACCCGCCGGAAGTCGCCGCAATGCTGGGTGCTTCCTGCGCTCTCTGTGTGTCTGATATACCCTTCAACGGCCCGATTGCTGGTGTTCGCGTCGGTAGAATTGACGGTGAGTTCTTGATAAATCCAACCGTTGAGCAGAGCAACAAATCCGATCTTGACTTGATGGTTGCTGGTTCTCGTGATGCGGTTATGATGGTTGAAGCCGGCGCCAAGGAACTGCCGGAAGATGTTATTCTTGAAGCTATCCTTTTCGGCCATGAGGAGATCAAGCGCCTTGTCGCCTTCCAAGATGAGATAACTGCAGCTTGTGGCAAAGAGAAGAAGGAATACAAACTCTTTGAGGTTGATCCAGAGATAGATGCTGCCGTTCGTGAGTTCGCAACAGAAAAGATTGATACCGCTGTTCGCAATCCTGATAAACTTGCACGCGAAGAGTCACTCAAAGCTGTCCTCGATGAAACCATAGAGTACATGCACAGTAAACTTGATGAGGTTGATGAGAACGTTGACAAGGCGATAGGCACTATTGTTCACGATATCACCAAGGAAGTCGTCCGCCATATGATTACTCATGAGAAGATCAGACCAGACGGGCGTGAACTTGAGGAAGTTCGCCCAATTTCTTGCGAAGTAGGTCTTCTGCCACGCGCTCACGGTTCCGGCTTGTTCACGCGTGGTCAGACACAGGTTTTGACGATCACAACCCTCGGCGCGATTGGTGATGAACAGATTGTTGACGGTCTTGAGCCTGAGTACACCAAGCACTACCTACATCAGTACAACTTTCCCGGTTACTCTGTCGGCGAAGCAAGGCCAGCAAGAAGTCCTGGTCGTCGTGAAATAGGTCATGGTGCTCTTGCTGAGAGAGCTTTGGTGCCTGTCATTCCGTCAATCGAGGACTTTCCCTATACAATTCGTCTCGTCTCTGAAGTTCTTGAGAGCAACGGATCAAGCTCAATGGGTTCTGTCTGTGGTTCTACTCTCTCGCTCATGCAGGCAGGTGTCAAGATTAAGCGCCCTGTTAGCGGTGTGGCCATGGGTCTTGTCAAGGACGGCGACGCCCACACAATCCTCACTGATATCCAAGGCATGGAAGATGCCCTCGGAGATATGGACTTTAAGATCGCCGGTACCACTGAAGGCGTCACAGCAATCCAAATGGATATCAAGGTTGCCGGCATAGATCGTGAAATACTTTCTGATGCCTTGGCACAAGCCAAACGCGGCCGCTCCTTCATTCTCGGCAAAATGCTTGAAGTTATCAGCGAGCCTGCATCTGACCTCTCGCCATATGCTCCACGCGTCAAGACGATCAAGATTGAGGTTGACAAGATTCGCGAAGTCATTGGTCCTGCCGGTAAGATGGTCAACAAGATCATTGAGGAGACCGGTGTCACAATCGACATTAACGATGACGGCAATATCTTCGTCACTTCGCCTAATATCGACGGAATTGACAAGGCGATTCAGATGATTGAGGACATTGTACGTGAAATTAAGGTCGGTGAGGTCTTCGAGGGTACTGTGACGAGGATTGCCACCTTTGGCGCCTTCCTTGAGCTTTTGCCCGGTCGTGAGGGCATGTGTCACATCTCTCAACTTGATACTAAGCGTGTAGAGAAGGTTGAAGACGTTGTCAAGGTCGGTGATAAGCTGCAAGTCAAGGTTATGGAGATTGACGACCGCGGTAAGATTGATGTCAGCCACAGCGCAGTTTTAGACCCTAACTCACCACAGAGGTCTCGTTCAAATGCCAACAGTAGCGGTAGTGGTAACAGGCGCAGTGATTCCCGCTCCGATTCAAGAGGTGGAAACCGTTCCTCACAAAGTTCAATGACCAACCTAAAAGGCTTCGGTTCACGCACTAATTCCAGAGACCCAAGAGGAGACAGAGGGCGCCGTCGTAATTGATTATGAGATAATTAAGTGATAGGTAAGGGTTCTTCATTCTCTTCTCTCTTACTTATTCAATGGTTAAAAATGGAGATGATTATATAATGGCAACAATAGACAGATTTAAAGATGCTCTCCAGATAGGAAAAATCTTTACTGAGGGAGCTTCAATGAAGTTGGACGCTCAGTTGAAGTATGACTATCTTGCGGCTGTTCACACCATGGATCAATTACAAGACCTTGCTACTGAGTTCAAGGATCGTAACAAGAAGCGTGATGACTTTAAAGCCAAACTTTTGAACAGTTGCCGAAATACTCTCAAAAACTTGGTTGACGATGAAAATGGCTTGAAGGACCTAAAAAATATTGATCATGCTATCAAAGTACTCAACGACTGCCGTACCGAACTTCTTAAACTTGATGGGGCAGCACATGAGTCTCATAAACTCGCCAAAAAGATTGAAGATGGTGTGAGCGCAGGAAGATAGCGATTAGTTGAGGAAGACTCAAAATACAAAGTCTGAAATTGTGATGAAAATACGAACTGTAAATGTTGACAGTTTGTGAAATTAATTGTAAAATAATTAGTGTTATATTTATTTGTGAAAGTGAGGGAATTTATATGGGCGGTATGATGAATGACATTAAGGTGGTGTATAAACTCATAATCCTTAACGTCGTTGCTTTGATCGGAATGATAATCGTTGGTATTGTCGGTTATGTTGGTATCCAGTCTTCAAAAGAGCAAATGGATGTCATGTATAATCGAAACCTAATGAGCATTTTTTATATTGGCAGATCAAGATATTCAACGCGATACGCACAAGTTCAGGCAGCACTCGCACCACTCACGGCTGATGAAAGTTTAGTTTCGTCTCGCAAGGCCAAGTTTGAAGGTGCTGCAAAGGATATGGACGAAAACATCGCCAACTTCAGCAAAATCATTGCGGATGATCCGGAATTGATGGCTACACTTAATGAAATTAAAGGTGAATGGGAAAAATTTAGGCAGGCAGGTACAAACTTGATGAACATGAGACCACCTGAAGCTGCCAAAACTGACAGAATTGTAATGGCAGACCACAGAAATGCCGCAATGGCTTACTATGAAAAAGAATGTATGCCATATGCAATGAGCTTGGGCGATTCACTTGCCAAACTTCAACAATTAGCAAGTGAAGATGCACAGGAAATGCTTAAAAAAGGTGAAGAAGACGCCAATGCTGCAACGCGTAACATGATTATAACCTGTATCGTCATTGCATTGATCCTTCTTGCGACCAGTACTTTGATAATCAAAGCTGTTACTAATCCTCTGGAACACCTCATTCGCGTATTTGATAAACTCGCTAATGGTGACTTCCGTGAAGGTCGCGAGCCTGTTGAACATCGCGGTGATGAGTTCGGTGAAATGAATGAAAAACTGGTAATAGTCAGAAAGGTTATCAATGAGCTTATCAAAAAGGCAAGTCAGTCCTCCGAACAGCTTGCAGCTTCCTCTCAAGAGTTAACAGCTTCCGCTCATCAAAGTGCACAGGCTTCCGAACAGGTTGCAAATTCTGTTACCAGTTCCGCCGGTGCAGTTGTTGAGCAGCAGCAGTTGGTTGGCGACGCAATGGATTCCATCAACCATGCTTTGGTTTCCATTGATACCATGAATAAGACTGTTAATACCGTTTCCGAACATGCTGAACTTTCAAGTTCACAAGCTGAAGCCGGTAGCAGTGCCGTTGAATCAGCTATCAATCAGATTCTTGGCGTTGAAAAGATCGTCAATGAATCAGCAGCAACTGTTGACAAGCTTGGTCAGCGTTCTAAGGAAATCGGTCAAATTGTTGAAGCTATCAGCGGTATCGCTGAACAAACTAACTTGCTTGCTCTCAACGCAGCGATTGAGGCAGCGCGTGCAGGTGAACATGGCCGCGGATTTGCTGTCGTCGCTGACGAAGTTCGTAAACTTGCCGAAGAGTCACAAGGCGCAGCGCAGAAGATCGCAAATCTTATTGGTGCCATTCAAAATGATACCGATGCTGCTGTCAAGTCAATGCATGACGGTTCTGTTGCCGTTCGTGAGGGCAGTAAGAGTGTTGAACAGCTTCGTGTCAACTTTGATGAAATTAAAGAAGCCTCAATTCATTCTTCCAAAGATGCAGCTAACATGGTGAGAGAGATTCAAGCCGTATTGGAAGATACACAAAAGATCAAAGGTCGTTCGGAAAAAATCTCAGAGAAGGGTGCACAAGTTGCTGGCGAGATGGAATCTGTCTCTGCAGCTTCACAAGAGCAGTCTGCTTCTGCTGAAGAGATTGCATCTGCTTCCGATGCACTTGCTCAACTCGCTCAAGACCTGCAAGGTGAACTTCAGAAATTTAAGTTCTAATATACAGCATTGAAATTCCCAAAGAAAAATCCTCTGTCGTGAGATATGGCAGAGGATTTTTAATTAGGGTCAAGGGTCAAGGAGCAAGTGGGGCTTGAGTTCACTTGTCCCTTGCTCCTTATCCCTTGCTCCTTGTTATTTGATCGCGAACAAGTTTATCTGCACCATAGCGCTTGCGAAGAGCCGGCTTCTCGATTTTGCCTGTAGCGTTGCGCGGAATATCGGCGAAGATTATTTTCTTCGGGCGTTTGTATCTCGGCAACTCTTTGCAGAATAAGTTGATCTCGTCCTCAGTGCACGTCATACCGTCTTTGATCTCAATAATAGCTGCAGCAATCTCGCCGAGACGCCTGTCAGCAAGACCAATAACGGCAACATCTTTAACTTTGTCGAACTTGTGTAGAAAGTCTTCAATCTGTACAGGATAGATGTTCTCACCACCGCTGACAATGACATCTTTCTTGCGGTCAACCAGGAAGATGAAGCCGTCGTCGTCCTGCATAGCCATATCACCAGTGAGAAGCCAGCCATCCTTGAGAACTTCAGCAGTCGCCTTCTCGTCGTTGTAGTAGCAAGTCATAACGCCGGGACCTTTGACGCAGAGTTCACCAACATCACCCTGTTTGACTTCTACGCCATTCTCGTCGATAATCTTGCATTGCCAGCGATAGCCTGGTATGCCGATTGCACCGACTTTGCTGATATTCTCAAGTCCAAGGTGAACACAGCCCGGACCAGTTGACTCACTGAGACCGTAGTTGGTGTCATAGTCGTGGTGCGGGAAGTATTCCTTCCAATGCTGAATCAGCGACGGCGGCACTGGTTGTGCACCGATATGCATTAGGCGCCATTGCTCAAGCTCATAGTCTGAAATCTTCAAAGTACCGTTGTCAAGAGCGTCCAGAATGTCCTGCGCCCAAGGCACCAATAGCCAGACGATCGTACACTTCTCCTTTGAGACAGCGTCAAGAATCACTTCCGGCTTAGTGCCTTTAAGCAAGACGGCTTTACTTCCGGCAACCAAACTGCCCATCCAGTGGAACTTTGCACCGGTGTGGTAGAGTGGTGGTATACAGAGGAACACATCATTTCGACCAGTTAAATGGTGCTTCTGCTCCATTTGCGCCGCTTGAGTAAGTGATTGGTGTTTGTGAAGTATTGCCTTTGGAAAGCCCGTTGTACCGGAGCTGAAGTAAATTGCACCGAAGTCGTCGTCGGTTATCTCGTCAACATTAGGCTTGGCGCTGGAACAGTTTGCAGCAAGTAGGTGGTAACTCTCGGCGAAGCTCGGACAGTTGTCACCAACGTAAATCAAAAGACGACCTTGACTCAATCTCTCGGCATGAACTTCAAGTCTGCCTATGAACTCACTGCCAAAGATTATCACATCGACCTCAGCCAGCTCTGCACAGTAGAGGATTTCTTCGGCGTCATATCTGAAGTTAAACGGCACAGCTATGGCACCGGTCTTGAGAATACCGAAGTAAATCGGCAACCACTCAAGGCAGTTATACATAATGATTGCAACTTTGTCGCCCTTTTGCACACCACGCTCAAGCAGAAGATTAGCGCAGCGATTAGCCTTCTCGTTGAAAACCGACCAGGTTATCTCGCGTCGATAAGGTTCAAATCTGTTAGCTTCAATCAAGCTGTATTCCTTCCAGCTCATTCGACGATCTTCAGGCTCGGCAGGATTCAGCTCAACAAGCGCAACTTCGTCACCGTAAAGCTCGGCATTGCGCTCCAAGTACTCCATAACAGGCATTATATAAGTCTCTCCTTCATTGTAATATTCATAACTAAGAGATTATATCACAAAGATACACTAAAGGCAAGGTCACTACCATCTCAACCTTCGCTTCCAAAGTGCCAATTCCTTATTGTCCAGAGGTAAATCTATAGATTGACCGTTGTCGTAGAAGAATCTAAATCTGATTGATTCGGCACTCAATATTGACTTTAAACTTGACTTTGGGAACTCAACGAAGAGTTTATTCTCACTCTTGAATCGGTCTCCACTCATTGGCGGCGGCGTGTGTTTGGTAGTTGCCTTCATGTCCCAAGGAGCACCATCAGTGAATAAGATCGCTTTGGGCAAGAGTTCAGCTCGATCAAATCTGTAATCCCATAGCGAGAGTACAGCACCTTCAACGTAGCCTTCTCCGTCACGTGAAACGTTAAACTCTATTCTTGCATAATCCGATAGACTATCGGCATCTCGATTGTCGAAATGCCAAATATATGATAAGCCGAATACACCGACTAACATTAATGTAATGCCAAATGCTACTAAAATCCTTTGCAATTAGGCGATCACCTCTGATGTTCAATATGTTAATCATATTATACATTAAGATTGGACACTTGACAAATCTAACTTTGACTCATTGATCTTCTGCCGGAACCTTCTTGGAGAGCTGCACAAGGATACGAGTGATTCTGACACCTTCTACTTCTTCAACACTGAAGATGTTACCTTCGTAAGAACTCTGCTGACCGACTTGTGGATCACCGCCAAGTTGATCGTAGAGCCAACCGCCAATAGTGTCAACATCATCATCTTCAATCTTGATGCCAAGGGTATCCTCTAAATCTTCCAGCATCATCTTGGCGTCAATGGAATAGACATTATCGCTGCGCTTCTCCGCAGTCGGGCGCTCCTCATCAAACTCATCTTGAATATCACCGACAATCTCCTCAATGATATCCTCAATGGTCACCATGCCCGCAGTACCACCGTACTCATCAACTACAATGGCAAGTTGTGAACGATTCTTCTGCATGGTCTTCAACAAGACTGAAACGTCCATGCTCTCCGGCACTACAAAGACCTTGCGGGCGAGGTGACGAAAGCTGACTTTACTCTTGCCACTAGCGATTGAGTTCATTAAATCCTTGACATGCAAGAAGCCGATTATATGATCCTTATCCTCTTTGCAAATCGGATAACGCGTCATCTGCTCTTCAAGTATGATCTTGAGATTCTCTTCGTAGGATTTGTCAAGATAAATGCAAACCATATCAGTTCGCGGGACCATTATCTCACGGACATTGAGTTCAGTGAAGTCAAACACGTTATCAACGAAGTCAACCTCAGTGTCATCAACCAAACCTTGCCTGTGGCTCTCTTCCATAAGAAGGCGTATCTCTTCAGGGTTGTGAGCTACTTCACCCTCGCCGCTCTGTGTAAATCCCAAATGTCTGCTGACAAAGTTCGCTGTTGAGTTTAATAACCAAACGAACGGATAGAAGACCTTCCAAAATATCAACATTGGCAGAGCGATTGTCAACATAATCTTCTCGGTATTAGCGATTGCCATTGACTTTGGTGTGAGTTCTCCCAATATGATGTGCATTGAGGTAATAATCGTAAAGGCAACGGCAAGGGCAATAGTATGACCAACAGTGTCATTGAAGCCCGCCGAGCGTGTTATAGGTAAAATCAATTCAGCAACAAAAGGCTCTCCGACCCAGCCTAGACCCAGTGAAGCCAAGGTGATTCCAAGTTGAGTAACAGAGAGGGACTCATCAAGTTCATCTGTTAGCTGCTTTGCATATTTGGCGCGCTTGTTGCCTTCTTGAATGAGTGTTTCCAGGCGACTTGACCTCATCTTGACACAGCAGAACTCAGCCGCAACAAAGAAACCATTCATTGAGATCAGAAATAGAACCAGTAGAGCTTGAAGTAATATAGGCACAATGTCCATTTATTGTAACTCCTTCTTTTCAACAGCAGGTAAAGTCTTTACTATTAAGAAGAGTATACCATTTATTTGAGAGATTATCAAGGTTAATAATGAAAGGTAAGGATTTCAAATGGCAGATATGAGATTGAGTATCTGTAAAAACTCGTTGACGGGTATAGAGTAGGGTGATACAATCTGTAGTAGTATTTAAGGAAGAAGGTCAAAAATGAGTGACATTAAACGAGTATTTTTGATAGTTCTGGATAGTTTTGGTATAGGTGCCGAACCAGATGCTTCTGACTTCGGCGACGGTGACTGCAATACTTTGAGGTCGATTGCAACTTCAGACAAGTTCAATGTGCCGAATCTGCGAAAACTTGGATTATTTAATATTGATGGCGTTGAATGTGGCAATCCTATTGATAACCCTCTGGCTACTTTTGCAAGATTGAGGGAAAAGTCACGCGGCAAAGATACAACAATCGGTCATTGGGAGATCGCAGGCGTCATATCTGATAAACCTCTTCCAACTTATCCCAACGGCTTTCCTGCTGAAGTGATTGCCGAACTTGAAAGAGCATTTGGCCGTAAAATTATCTGCAACCAGCCATATTCCGGCACGAAGGTCATTCATGACTACGGTCGCGAACATGAAGAGACCGGCGCATTAATTGTCTATACTTCTGCTGATTCAGTTCTACAAATCGCCGCTCATGAAACTAAAGTGCCAGTTGATAAGCTCTATAAATATTGTCAAATTGCCCGAAAGATCATGACAGGCGAACATAGCGTCGGTAGAATCATTGCCAGACCATTCGTTGGAGAGTATCCCAACTATGAGCGAACACCTCGTCGCCACGACTTCTCACTTGAGCCGCCGAAAGAAACTGTCCTTGATGCCCTCAAGCAAAAAGGTTTTGACGTTATCGGTGTCGGCAAGATCGCTGACATCTTTGCGAGTCGCGGTTTGACTCGTTCACTTGGAGTCAACGAAAACAACGCGGATGGAATGGACAAAACTCTAAATCTCATGAAAACAAACTTCAACGGTCTTTGCTTCGTCAATTTAGTTGATTTTGATATGGTCTACGGTCATAGGCGTGACGTTGACGGCTACGCGCAGGCAATGACTGATTTTGATGTACAGCTTGGAGAGTTTATGAGCAAAATGCGCGATGATGACATTTTGATGATAACTGCCGATCATGGTTGCGATCCTGCCGCTCCGGGTACTGACCACACTCGTGAATATGTTCCTTTGCTGGTCTACGGTAAGAGTATAGAAGCCGGATTAAATCTTGGCACCCGCCCGACCTTCGCCGTGATCGCGTCAACCATTGCGGACATGTTTAAAATTAATAAATTTTGGGTTGACATTCAGCAATTAAATTGTTAAACTTCAATATGTGTTATACAATGTAAAATTAATAAAAATATTGATGGAGGGAGAAGCTGTAGGTACTTTGCAGCGATTTTATTATGGACACTAAAGAAATTTTCGTGAAGATTTCCGAAATGCTTGAAAAATTCGGCATTAAAGAAGCATTAAAAAATCAAAATGTTGTCGATACTATTTATAATGTAATGTCACAACATGGAATGAAAGTTGATAAAACCATGTTCCAGCTTGTGGTAATGGGCATTGCCAATACGCCAGGCGACAAAATGGGCGATTTGATTGGCATGGTTAGCGGACTTCTCTCTGGTGCGGCTCAAGGTGCAGGGCAGGCTCAAGGCGGCGCTGCAGCTAATCCTTTGGCGGCTGTCCTTGGCGCAGTTGCTCAGGGTGCCGGTCAGCAGGCACAAGCTCAACAGCAAGCTTCAAATCAACCTAATGCAGCTGCAGCTCTTGGTGCTCTTGGGGCACTTGCTGGAGCACTCGGTGGAACAGCTCAACAGACTCAAGGTCAAGCCCAGCAGCAGAACCCTCAAGCAACTGCCGCTGATCTGCTTGGCGGTATAGCTAAAGCGTTATCTCAAAAGTAAGGTAGCAGATAGAGTCAAACAGAAGACAGTTTTAAACTGCACGTTTAACTGCTATTTAATTAGGAGGAATTGTAGTGTTATTTGGTAAGAAGAAAGCCAGACTTGCTGCATTGATTGTCGGCGGTCTTATGGCTTGCGGTATCTTTGCAGGCTGCGGTGAGCAGTCCGCTTCAAATGCAGATGAGATCGTTGTCGGTTCTAACTTTGAGCTGACCGGCAACCATGCTCAGTATGGTTCAAACGCTAACAACGGTTTCAAGCTCGCCATCAAAGAAGCTAATGATGCCGGCGGTATCAACGGCAAGAAGATCAAGGTCGTTGAGGCTGATGCAAAATCAGAGACTGCTGAATCCGTCAACGCGGCTACTAAGTTGATCTCTGACGATAAGGTCAAAGCGCTTGTTGGTCCTGCAGTTACGGCTAATGTCATTGCAGAGTCAGACGTGGCGGCTCAGAATAAGGTCTCCGTCATTGCGCCGGCAGCAACCAATCCTGATGTGACTGTTGATAATGGTGAGTTGAAGTCTTACATCTTCCGCGCTTGCTTCATTGACCCGCAGCAGGGTAACGTTATGGCTGAGTTTGCAGCTAAAGATTTGAACGCCAAGACGGCTGTACTCTATCTTGATTCCAGTTCCGATTACTCCAAGTCTCTCGGCAAAGTCTTTAAGGAGACCTTTGAAGCTCTCGGTGGTCAAGTCGTGATGGAAGAAGCTTTCCTCGCAAAAGATCAGGATTTCAAGGCAACACTTACTAAGATTCAAACGGCTAATGCTGATGTCATCTTCGTTCCGGCTTATTATGAGGAAGTCGGCAAGATCGTCAAGCAGGCCCGTGAGCTTGGTATCACCGCTGCAATGCTTGGCACTGACGGTTGGGACGACACCAAGGTCATCGACATTGCCGGTAAGGACGCACTCAACAATACTTATTTCTGCACTCACTACTTCGAGGGTGATCCGAATGTCCAAGAGTTCCTTGAATCCTACAAGAAGGAATACAAGACCGATCCTAATGTCTTTGCGGCTCTCGGCTATGATGCAGGCAAGATGCTGATTGATGCCATTAAGCGCGGCGGTGACGATCCTGAGAAGATTCGCGAGAGTATCGAAAATATCAAAGACCTCAAAGTCGGCACGGGTGTCATCACTATGGACGCTAAGACTCATAACCCAATTAAGGGCATTGTTGTCATTGAGACCAAAAACGGCACACGTGAACTCCGCACTACTATTGCTCCAGAAAGCTAAATTGACAATGATATAGAGATTAAAAAGGCTTATCTGTTTAATTTGCAGAAAAAGCCTTTTTTTATTAGAGTCACGCAGGAATTTAACTCACTAAATAGAATAAGTATACTATAAATTATTCGTGATTTTTTGTCGGATAGAGGGTTGTTTTAAAAAAGCCCAGGAAACAACTCATCATTCCGATAAAAGAAACAACAGAGGAGATGAATTTCTAATGGGTGGGCTTCAAATGCAATCGTCTATGCGAACACAATTCTTGCTTGTTATGATAGGCGCTTCGATGATTACTATGCTCCTTATGGGCGTAATTTTCTTCAAAAGTTCTCTTGATTCCACTGAGGCAGAGGTGAACCAATACAGAGCGGCTCTCACAGAGGACGTTGAAAGAGAACTCAAAATCGAAACTGAAACCGCGATAAGTATTATTGATACCGTCTACAAGCGTCAACAGGCAGGCCAACTCACTCAAGAGCAGGCTATGACTGAGGCCGCTGCACTTGTTCGCAATCTTCGCTATGACAACGGTGCAGGTTACTTCTGGATTGACACTTATGAAGGCGTCAATGTCGTTCTGCTTGGCAGAACTGAGACTGAGGGTAAATCTCGTATCAATCTCACAGACCCACACGGCAAACAATTTATCAAAGAAATGATCGAAAATGGTCAAAAGTCCGGTGGCGGATATACTGACCTTATGTTTGCAAAGCCTAATCAGACTGAACCTCTTCCAAAACGCAACTATACCGCTTCATTCGCACCTTATCGCTGGGTTATCGGCACTGGTGTATGGATTGACTATATCGACACTAAAGTGGCAGCAGTCCAGGAGAGAGCTGATGCTGAGTTCCGCTCCAACCTCATAATGGTCGTCGTTGTGATGATTATCCTTGAAGTCTTGTTGATAGTAGCTTCGTTGTTCGTATCTAAGAGAATGATTCAGCCTATCAGAGATTTGACAGAAGCAGTCGATGTACTTGCGACTGGTGACTTCAGAATGACCAACAATTCCATACCGATTGACACTGAACGCGGTGATGAAATTGGTGTCATGGGTCAAGCTGTCCTAAATCTTCGCAAAAATGTTAATGATATGGTCAAGAAGGTTGCCGAAGCAGCAGAGCAAGTTGCAGCAGCTTCCGAACAGCTTACAGCTTCCGCCGATCAGTCTTCACTGGCAATCAATCAGGTTGCCGATTCGATTGTTAAAGTCGCCGGCGCTGCTACTGAGCAGTTTGGTGAGGTTGAGAATGCGACTCGTCAATCTGAACAGCTCATGAAGAATATGAACACCTTCACTGATACGCTGTCCGCTTCAAGTAGCAAAATACAGGAGACCAACAACGCTGCTGAAATGGGTGGCAAGAGCGTGGCTGACGCTGTCGACCAGATGAAGGTCATTGAGTCCTCTGTAAGTGACGCCTCTACCGTTATTGCACAACTTGGCGAAGAGTCCGACAAGATTGGCAAAATTGTTGACGCCATTGCTGCAATCGCGGATCAAACCAATCTTTTGGCACTCAATGCAGCTATTGAAGCGGCGCGTGCCGGTGAGCATGGCCGTGGCTTTGCAGTCGTTGCTGATGAAGTCCGCAAACTCGCCGAACAGTCTCAGACTTCAGCTCAAGAGATTTCCAACTTGATTGGCTCTATTCAAGCTAAAGCTCAAGACGCCGTTCATTCAATGCAGGATAGCGTCAAACAAGTTCAAAGTGGTGCAAGTTCCGTTGACGGTGCAGGCAAGACATTCAAAGAGATTGCTGTCATGGTCACTGATGTTGCCGAAGGTTCTGAGCGTATGGAAGCGATTGTTGCTGAACTCGTTGACAGTACTGATGTCATCACCAAGTCGGTAGATCACATCAATACCAAGAGCCGTGAGGTTGCAAAGGAATCGGAAACTGTCTCTGCAGCAAGCGAGGAGCAGACTGCAACTATGCACGAGATTGCAGATGCAAGCCGCTCATTGGCAATGCAAGCACAAAACATGCAAGAAGTTATTGCCAAGTTCAAAATTTAATAGTGATTGTTAGTTGACGGAAGTTAGCGGATAGTTCTAATGATAGCGAACGGTCTGCTATCTGCTGTCAACTATTTGTTATAAGGGGTGAGGTAATGGATTTAGGTTCAATGGAAATACAAATCGGTGAAGAGTGCGGCGTATTCGGAATGTATGATCTTGAGGGCGGTGATGTTGCCCAGACGATTTATTATGGTCTCTATGCTCTGCAGCATCGCGGGCAGGAGAGCGCTGGTATTGCTGTGACAAATACCTTCAAGGGCAGAGATAAGGTTCTCTGCCAAAAAGGACTTGGCCGTCTGAATCAAGTTTTCAACAAGGAGAACATTTCCAAGCTCAAAGGCAATCTTGGCATTGGTCATGTACGCTATTCTACTGCCGGAGCTTCGACTCATGAGAACTCTCAACCGTTGGTTCTTGCTTACATCAAAGGTACCCTTATGCTTGCTCATAACGGCAATCTTGTCAATGCTCCACAGCTTCGCCGAGAACTCGCCAAGGGCGGTGCCATATTCCAAACCACCATTGATACCGAGACCATTGCTTATCACATCGCCCGTGAAAGAATTGAAGCTCCGACAGTTCAAGAAGCGGCTGTCAGAGCACTCAAGAAGGTTAAAGGATCATATTCTCTGGTAATTGCAAGCCCACGTAAGCTCATTGGTGCCCGCGATCCTTACGGTTTCCGCCCTCTAGTAATTGGCAAACTCGACAGCGCCTATATAATCGCTTCGGAGAGTTGCGCCCTTGAGACCGTCAATGCTAAGTTTATTCGTGATGTATTGCCTGGTGAAGTCGTGACAATCAACGTTGACGGCTCCATTGAGTCCAATCTTGAGCTTGCCCTTCCTTACAACCAAGAAGCTCGCTGTGTCTTTGAGTATATCTACTTTTGTCGACCGGATACAATCTTCGACGGAATGAGTGTCACTAAGTCTAGGATTATTGCTGGTCGTCTTCTTGCCAAGACTCATCCCGTAGAGGCTGATGTTGTGGTGAGTATTCCAGAATCCGGCAATATGGCGGCGCTTGGCTACTCCATGGAATCCG
The DNA here is from genome assembly GCA_017475745.1 of Selenomonadaceae bacterium. GTDB lineage: Bacteria > Bacillota > Negativicutes > Selenomonadales > Selenomonadaceae > Quinella. Next base: position 43,397 of record JAFVEZ010000018.1, on the reverse strand, counting down.
GCATACCTTATGGCATTGCTTTCACCAAGAACACCTATGTCGGCAGGACTTTTATTAAACCTCAACAGTCCAGCCGTATTCAGAGTGTCAAAATCAAGCTTAATGTCCTTCGTGAGATGGTTGAGGGCAAGCGAGTTATCATAATTGATGATTCTATAGTCCGCGGCACGACGAGCGATCAGATTATCACAATGTTGAGAAATGCCGGTGCCAAAGAAGTACATATGAGAATATCTTCGCCGCCGTTTTATCACCCTTGCTATTTTGGCATTGATATTCCTTCTGAAGATCAGTTGATTGCTCACAATCGCAGTGTTGAGGAGATCTGCAGGATCATTGGTGCCGATTCGCTTGGGTATCTGCCGATTGAATGTCTAAAGGAACTGAGCGGCGGCAAGCCTATCTGTACAGCCTGCTTCAGCGGAGATTATCCTATTCCTCCGCCTGTTGAAGATATTCGCGGTGAATATGTTCGTTAAATTTTGAGGAGAATCTAAGCGCGAACATGATGTGATAAATGATATTTTGATTGCTTCATTCCCTAATCAAGTTAAAAGTCAAGTCACAATGAGCGATTGGATACGAAAGCATTGACATTATATATTAGGTGTGTTATACTATCTCAGTTCAAGTCCGCGGCTGGGTTTGACGTTCTCCGGCGCTTTCTCAAGCCGTAGGATAATCAAAATCAAAGGAGTAATACTATGCTTACAAAAGATAACAAACAGGAGATCATTCAAAAGTACGCAACTCATGATGGTGACACCGGTTCACCAGAAGTCCAGATTGCTATCCTCACCAATCGTATCATTTACCTTACCGAACATCTTAAAGTTCACAAGAAGGATCATCACTCTCGTCGCGGTCTTCTCAAGATGGTAGGTCATCGTCGCAGACTTCTCAGCTACCTCCAAAAGAAGGACATTAACCGCTATCGTGAGATTATTGCTCAACTCAACCTTCGTAAATAAGTTTACCTTCGTACAGTTTATATATTCTGTCCATCAACCGGGCAACGGAAAGATCGTGCGTTATTACAATCAGCGTGCGGTCTTTTTCATTTGTCTCGTCGATTATAGCTCTAATCAAATTGGTGCCTGTGATTCTATCCAGTCCTGCCGTTGGCTCATCAAGAATAAGTATATCACTGTTCATTGCTAATGCCAGAGCAGTTTGTAATCTATTGCGTTCACCGCCGGAAATTTTAATTCCGTTCTCTCCAAGCTCTCTGTCAAGATCGAGATGGTCAAGTTGACATATCTTCAATGATCTGAGCATTTCTTCTTCCGTGACATTTGGGTACAACAGTGAGAAGTTCTCACGAACCGATTGCGAAAAGATGTAATTGTTCACTGTCGCAGCGGCTATGCTTCCATTGATAGATATTTGCCCTGAATCTGGTTTCCAAAGTCCAAGCATTAAATACAGTAACGTCGTCTTGCCACTGCCACTCTCACCGATAATGGCAATCTTGCTGCCGTGTATAATTTCAAGATTGATATCGTTTAGTATTTTAGAGGAAGTCACATATCCAAATGAGATGTGCTCAATATTTAAAGCGCAATTTAACCTTCTTGTTTCATTGTACACGACGCTTGTACATTTTGATTCGGCATTTAGTATTTCACATTCCGCGTTAAATAAACTTCTTGCGACATTCGGCAAAGCATTGAACATCTCAAACGACATGAGCAAAATAAAGAGCCACATTGCCAAGTCAATTATATCGACTTGGCCTGCAAGCTCTTTTAACAATACCAACATCGCCATGGTATTCATGACAGCACAAAAACTGTCAATATTGATCGTTTTAGTTCTCCTGAGTTGCTCCATCTCTTTGAGGTTTGAAGCCGTCTCGTCAAGTTTGTTGATTGCTTCCTCTGAGTTCTTTGCTGCCTTTAGCTCTTCAAAGCCATCGAAGAAATCTAACAACCTTTCGCGATAGGCTATGTCGTTGACTTTTACTGATTCTCTGAAAGTCAAGGCAATTATGATTGTCAGCAGCATTGAGAGCGGCAATAATAAACTAACTGTTCCAATGGTTCCGAACAGATAGACTGTCACTGCAACTGTTATCAAGGCAGTACTTAAAAGTGGCTGTATTACCCTTGCAAAACGGTATTTCACTTCATTTGCCCAAACTGCCAACTCGTGCAATATTTGTGCTTCAAAGGTGCCGCCACTCTTTAAAGGTAATACTCTAAGCGCTTTCTGATAGAGATTTAATTGAATCTGAGTCAATGCCTTGAACATTATCTCATGACTCAAATACCTATCCAAGTAGCGAAAAATAGCTCTAAAAAGACCTGCCGCTCTCACTAAAGTGATACCGACTGCCAAGGCAGACAGCGGCGAATGGAATGAAGCGGAAGTTATAAGCCAAGCCGACGCCGCCATCAATATTATACCTGTCACCGCCGCCGCTATGTTGACTACTATCGCCGGAAACATCTTAAACATAGACTAGATGAAATACATTTGACTTGATGCGTCCATCTCTTTGTTGACGGCATTTAATACATTTTCCAGATTCACCGATCTCAATATCTCATTTATACCCTCGTCCAGTGGCCTGTAGACGTTCTCGTTAATTGCCTTGTCCAATTCAGGAAACTTGGATTCCGATACAGTTTGCTCCATCAATCCCAACTCTATCGCTGAGAGTATGTCATAAGCCGTTATATCTCTAGGACTACGTGCCAACTGATAACCGCCCTGTGAACCTTTGATGCTCTTCACTAACTTCGCTCGCTTTAGCAGTGAGAACACTTGTTCAAGGTAAATCTTTGAAATACCTAATTTTTGTGAAATGCTGATGATGGTTATCGGTATTTCGCTCTCATAACACTGCGCCAGATGGGTCATTGCCACAAGCCCATAGCGCCCTTTTGCAGAAATTTTCATATTAAAACCTCTATTCGTACTGTAAATCTATGTCATATATGATAGCGAAGTTTTAATCTTTTGTCAACACTCAATAAAAAAGCTTCACAACGATTGCTGTGAAGTCTAGGATTATATATTTCACTTTGTCATGAGGTCGGCGATCTTGTTGGCAAGCTCAACGTGATTATCCGGCAAAATACCTTCAATCAGAAGTGCTTGACAGTACATCAAATCGCAGAAACTAGCGAAATTGTCAGTGCCGTGCGCTTCTTTTAGTTTACCGAACAGTGGGTGATTCGGATTAATCTCAAGAATCTTCGACGCCTTGAAGAATGGATTATTCATTGCTTCAAAGGTCTTTTCCATTGATAGCGAAGGACCATGAGCACCGGTGACAAGGCAAACAGCACCACTCTTGAGTTGTGAGGTGAGTTTGACATCGGAGACTTTATCCTTGAGCGTCTCTTTGACATCTTTGAGAATCGTCTCATTGTCTTTCGTGAGGTCTTCAACTTGTTTTTGTTCGGCCTTAGACTGCTCATCGTCAAGCTTGAAGTCTTCGCGACTGATTGACTGGAAGTGCTTTCCGTCGTACTCATGGAGCGCCTCAAATGTAAATTCATCAACAGGATCAAGCAGATAGACGACTTCAATGCCACGATCTTTCAAAAGTTCCATTTGCGGCAATTTCTCAATCGTCGCGGTATCTTTAGCAGCGGCATAATAGATTTTATCCTGGTCGGGCTTCATTCGTGTGACATATTCAGAGAGCGTTGAGAACTTGCCCTCGCTTGAGGTTTTAAATATCAGCAAATCCTTCAAGTCGTCGGCAACGCTTCTGTTGTAGATATCATTGTAAATTCCGATTTTAAAGGACTTACCATACTCATGCCAGAATTGTTCATACTTTGGGCGATCATTCTGTAGAAGCTTCGTCAACTGCTTCAAAATATTCTTCTCTAGCGCCTTGCCGATCTTCTTGACCTCGCGGCTCTGTTGAAGAATTTCACGCGAGATATTGAGCGGCAGATCTGGCGAATCAACCAAACCTTTCATGAAACGCATATAATCTGGCAAGAAGTCCTTGCACTTGTCCATAATAAACACATGGCGGGAATAGAGCTGCAGTCCTGGCTCATAGTTGGAGTAGTACAAATCAACTGAGGCTTTCTTTGGAATACAGAGGAGCGCGGTGTATTCGATTGTACCCTCAGCCTTGGTGTGGTAAATTTCCAGCGGCTCTTCCCACTCGTGGAACTGTTGTTTGAAAAACTCGTTGTACTCTTCCTGCTTGATGTCGGACTTGTTCTTCGTCCAGAGCGGTTGCATCGAATTGACGGTACGGACTTCTATCGTCTTATTGTCCTTATTGTCCTTGTCGGTAACTTCAAAGTTCATTTTAATCGGATAGCGAATATAGTCGGAGTACTTCTTGATAAGACGCTCAATGTCTCTTGTGTCAGTGAAGTTGTCCTCACCCTCAGTGAACTCTTTCTTGAGGTGCAAGGTGATAGTCGTTCCGCGTGATTCTTTCTCACTCTCTTCGATTGTAAACTCACCGGTGCCGTCAGATTCCCACTTGACGGCGGACTGTTGCCCTGCCTTGCGAGTAATTAAAGTAACCTTATCAGCAACAATGAAGGCAGAGTAAAAACCCACACCGAACTGACCGATCAATTCCTCATTAGATTCGCCGCTGTCCTTAAGCTGCTCCAAAAAGGCTTTTGTACCGGATTTGGCGATCGTTCCTATATTGCTGATCACTTCTTCGCGCGTCATGCCGATTCCATTGTCACTAATAGTGATAGTCTTTGAGTCAGCATCAGGAAGAATAAAAATCTCATAGTCAGAGTTGCCTTCCAAAATGTCCTGGTTAGTCAGTGATTCAAAGTGCAACTTGTCAATAGCATCAGAGGCATTTGAGATCAGCTCTCTCAGAAAAATCTCTTTGTTGGTGTAAATAGAATTGATGACCAAGTCCAAAAGGCGCTTGGTCTCAGCTTGAAATTCCAAAGTTTCTTTTGACATTAAATCAACCTTCTTCGATAAAAGTTTTCCCATACTTACGGAATTTTACTACGTTCGATAATATTTGTCAACAGCGGCTGTATTGACTGTAAATTATAAACCTGTTGCAAGTCTTAGGATTTTAGTTTATAATACCTCTTCAAGAGGTGTATTATGCGAAAGAAATGGTTACTTTACGAAGAAGATAAAAAAATCGTTGAATCTTTGGTTGATACTTTAGATATATCTTCATTGACGGCTAAAGTGTTATGTCATCGTGGAATATCAAATATAGAAGAAGCTGAAGTGTTCCTTGATCCTGAGAATAGGCAAAAGTTTCACGATCCATTCACAATGAAAGGCATGCCGGAAGCTGTTGACAGAATCATCAAAGCCATCAATGGCAAGGAGAAGATTGTTATTTATGGTGATTATGACGTTGATGGAATAACATCTTCAGCTATAATGGTAAGGACACTCAGAAAACTTGGTGCTGTAGTCAATTTCTATATTCCTAGTCGTGAAGAAGGCTATGGCTTCAATGTTCCTGCTCTTCAAAATATCGTTGATGAGGGTGTTAATCTCCTAATATCTGTTGATTGCGGTATATCGAATGTCAAAGAGATTGAAGAAGTCAAAGACCAGATTGATGTCATTGTCACAGATCATCACTTGCCATCTGATCCGATTAATAATGCCATATCAGTAATTGATCCTCACCAGGAAGATTGCACATATCCAGACAAAAACCTCTGTGGTGCAGGTGTTGCCTTTAAGATTTGCCAAGCACTCAATGCGAAAATTAAAGGTATTGACTTTCATACTTATGTTGATGATATAGATTTGGTTGCGCTTGCCACGGTTGCTGATATTGTGCCGCTTGTCGGTGAAAATCGAAAAATTGTATATCTCGGTCTCAAGCATATGCCAAAAACAAGTAATATCGGTTTGCGCGCATTGATTGAGACGGCAGGACTCAGCGGCAAGACATTAAATACTAATCATTTAGGCTACAAGCTGGCACCTCGTCTCAATGCCGTTGGCAGACTTACCTACGCCTCCGAAGGTGTTAAACTGCTTCTCAGTGAGAATCAAGAAGAAGCAAAAACGATCGCTCAAAAACTCGATGAGGAAAACAACATTCGCAAAGATAAAGAAACTAGAATGGTTGACGAAGCTAATGAGAAGTATAAGGAACTCCGCAAGGAACGCGGCGGCGACATGAGTAGCATTATAGTAGCCAGTGATAAATGGCACCCAGGTGTTATAGGGCTTGCTGCTGCTCGTCTTCTTGAGAAGTATTACCTTCCAACGATTGTACTCTCAATTCAAGGTGAATATGCCAGAGCGTCATGCAGAAGTATAGATGCACTTCACATGAAGCATACCCTCGATCACTTCAAGGATTATTTTACTCAATACGGTGGTCACTCAAAGGCAGCCGGTTTCACGATGATGACAAAAGATCTCGAAAAGTTCAGAGATGAGTTTGACAGCTATGTCAAGCAAAATCTCAAAGAAGAGGACTTTATACCTGTTCAGAAGGTAGATGCGCTGATTCACCCTACTGAATTAAATGTTAAATTGGCGAAGGAGATGGATAAGATCGCACCATTTGGCGTTGATAATCCTCAGCCTGTCTTCGCTTGCAAAAATGTCAAGGGCGTCTATCCAAAGGCAATGGGTCAAGAGCAAAATCATCTAAGCTTTTTCATTAAGTCTGATGATGCCAACTTCGATATAAGAGCAGTTGCCTGGAGTAAATCTTCATTCATTCCGCTCATTGAAAATGAACTCATTGATATTATATTTGAGCCTGAACTAAACACCTTTAATGAGAAGGTCAGTGTCCAGTGTATGGTTAAATCCATTGATCCTTCTGAAGAGACTGGCGCCTTCCCTAATCGTGAGATAATGATAAGTATATATAAGTTCTTGTGGCGGTATTCCAATGAATTGAACTATGAGCCTTATGACATATGTCAATTCAATGTAGGATTTAGAAACTCTGAGTTTGCCAGTAAAAATCCCAAACTCAATTCAACTTACACCATGCTCTCTGCAGTCCAAGTGTTTGAGGAGCTTGGCCTAATTCATTTTAACTCTTGTGGTGACAGTTTTATAATGCCGAAGAGTTCAAGAAAGTTAAATCTTGATGATTCGCGGTTTTGGCGTATAAATCATAAATCAGATCGTTGATATACTTTTAAATCAATAACAAAAAATACCACATATTCATGTGGTATAATATTTTTACTCTTTAATGAGCTATATTAATTATAGCAAAGAATAAATTTCGCTGCATATGGAACGAACGCACTTTTTAAAAGCCGACCATTTATCACCTTTAACCTCCGAAGCATTAGCAGTTGTGATGATTTTGTCTTTATCCACTAAAAATGCATCCATGGTAAGTGCAGCTTCATATGTATTGGTATAAAAAACTGAGCCGGTTGAGCCACCATTAGGTGTAGGTGTTGCAATATTTGTGCCAACCGTTCCAGTTTGTGTTACAATAGGATTATTCACAAGCAGGAAAATTACTTTGTCATAGCCACTATATTGAACAAATTCCACTAAAGTTTCTTTTGATGGTAGACCTTCTTGTAAAAAGCCTTTGTCAAACCAGTATTTGTGATACTTATTTTGTATTTCACTACCGGCTAAGAGTTCAAAATCATTTTTATTTCTTTCAAATCTTCCTCTGACTGAATCTGGAATAAATTTAAATTTGTTTTTACTTTTATCTTTGGCAAAGTCTTTTCGTGCTTGATTAGTGTAACCCTTAGTTTTAAATGTGGCATCAGGGCTAACAACTACTATAGCAATTTTTGCTTTATTTGTATTCTTTGATTTTGCAAATGTAATATTTGAAAAAGGTATTTGAGTAATGATAATTCCAATAAGCAAAGCTACCAAACATGTCAACTTTTTCACTTCAATCCCTCCAAACACATAAATTAAACATATATTAACATATTCATTATATAATTGCATATATGTATTGTCAAGGTAAATTTGAACAAAAAGCTATAGACTTATTAAAAAAAATATAGTATAATTATCTTTATTTAATTATTTTAACATTGAACATACATGTTGCTTTTTATTTGATTTGGAAATAAGAATTTTTTGTGGTGATGGTAATGAATGATAAGGGAAAGAAGCCAGTAACAATAAGCTCCATCATTGACATGGTTAGGAGTTATCAGCCGAAAGCGGATTTTGATTTGATTGAACGCGCTTATCTCGTTGCGGCTGAAGGTCATCGAGGACAGACACGCATTTCCGGTGAGGCATATATAAGTCACCCGCTGCATGTCGCTCAAATACTTGCAGAGCTGCATCTTGACGATGAGACCATTGCTGCTGCCATTCTTCATGATGTCGTTGAAGACACTCTTTTCACCCTTGAGGAAGTTGAAGACATGTTTGGTGAAGAGATAGCCTATCTTATTGACGGTGTGACAAAGCTCGGCAAAATCCCGTTCATGTCTAAAGAGGAACAGCAACTTGAGACTTATCGCAAGATGTTCCTTGCAATGGCTAAGGATATTCGCGTCATCATGATTAAACTTGCCGACCGTCTACACAATATGCGGACATTGAAGTTTATGCGCGAAGATAAACGCAAGAGAATTGCTCAGGAGACAATGGAAGTCTATGCTCCGCTTGCCAATCGTCTCGGTATCTCCAGTATCAAGTGGGAGCTGGAAGATTTAAGTCTGCGCTTCCTTGAGCCGGAGATTTACTACGATCTCGTCGAGAACGTTAAGCAGAAGCGCAGAGAGCGTCAAAACTTCATTAGTGAAGCAGTTAGACAGATTGAGGAAGAATTTGATGATTCAGAAATACATGCTTCAATCAGTGGAAGAGCAAAACACTTCTATAGCATCTACAAGAAGATGATGCGCGACCACAAGGATATTGGTGAGATTTACGACCTCTCCGCCGTGAGGATTTTAGTTGATACCGTCAAGGATTGCTATGCGGTTTTGGGAATCATTCACGCGAAGTGGAAACCAATTCCCGGACGTTTTAAAGATTATATTGCCGTGCCGAAGTCCAACGGATATCAGTCACTTCACACCACGGTCATGGCGCTGGGCTATCCACTTGAGATACAAATCAGGACCTTTGCAATGCACAGAATCAGTGAGTTCGGTGTTGCTGCCCATTGGAAGTATAAGGAATCTGGTGGCAAAAGTGTCACTGCCTCAACTCGCTTCGATGAGAAGATGGCATGGCTACATCACATGGCTGCTCTGCAAGATGAGATAAGCGATCCAAAAGAGTACATTGAAGCGTTGAAGGTCGACATCTTCAGTGATGAGGTATTTGTCTTCACGCCGGGCGGAGATATTCTCTCTCTACCCAAAGGCTCTAATCCAATCGACTTTGCCTATCGCGTCCACACTGAAGTTGGCCATCACTGTGTCGGTGCCAAGGTCAACGGCAAGATCGTGCCGCTTGAATACAAACTCCACAATGGCGATATAGTTGAGGTTATCACTAATAAGTCCAGCAACGGTCCTAGCCGCGATTGGCTGAACATAGTTGCATCGTCGGATACGAGAAGTAAAATCCGCTCATGGTTCAAGAAGGAAAATCGCGAAGAGAATATCCAAAGCGGCCATGAGATGATTGAGCGCGAGATCAAGAAGTTCGGCTATTCACCGAAAGAACTACTCAAGGAACATCGTCTTGCTGAAGTTGCCGAGCGACTCAACATCGCCAGCGAAGAGGACCTTCTTGCTGCGCTTGGCTACGGCGGCGTTGCTATCCAGGGCATTATTACTAAACTCGTCGAAATACACAACAAAGAGATCAAGGCGCAAACAACGCCGGAAGTCTCTGCATTGTTGTCTGAGATAAAACAGCGCCCGAAGAGTGGCAATCAGCGCAAGACAAGCCATGGTATTCTCGTTGAGGGTGAGAGTGGCTTCTTTGTGAGACTTGCAAAGTGTTGCAACCCGATTCCAGGTGATCCGATTGCAGGCTACATTACCCGCGGCAGAGGCGTCTCCGTTCACCGCGCAGACTGCCCAAATATCCTCTCCGGCACTGACATTGAACGAATGATTGAGGTAAGCTGGGACGTTGACGTTGATCGTGATTATACTGTTGAGATCGAGATTGTCTGTAACGACAAGAGTGGTGTACTCTCGCAGCTCCTAGCAATGCCGGCAGAAATGAAGCTGAATATCCACTCCGTCCATGCAGCGCCCAACAAGAGTAACAAGACTTCAACAATCGACTTGGTGGTATATGTGAAGGACGCAGATCAAGTCTCCAAGTTAATGAATCAAATGCGAAGGCTTGAAGAAGTCTATAGTGTTTCGCGTCCGATAGAAAAAATATTATCTGACGATTAATTAAATTTAGAGGAGATAAAAGTTATGGCGAATAAGTTCAACATCGGAGATTTACGGTATCGGCTCCAAGAGAAAGGCTACAAGATGACTGAACAGCGACGTGAGATTTTGCAAGTATTTCTTGACCAACCTGGCGAGCATCACTTGAGTGCAGAAGACGTGCACGGTATTCTTCGTAACAACAAGTCAGAGATTGGGCTTGCCACAGTCTACAGAAGTTTGGAACTTTTGGGAAGCTTGAATATTTTGCTGAATATTGAGTTTGGTGATGGTTGTACTCGCTATGAACTCAACACCACAAAACCTTACTCTCACAGGCACCACCACTTAATCTGTATGAAGTGTCGCAAGGTTATTGAGTTTAATGAGGATAAGCTTGATGAGTTGGAAGCGGAGATCGCGAAGAAGTCCGGCTTTGAGATTTTGAATCATGAGGTAAAGTTCTTCGGTTACTGCAAAGAGTGTCACGAAGCAATGCAGGATTGATATGAGGATAGAAGATACTGAAGTTATAGTTAAAATCACGCGTGAAGTCCTGACTCTCTTTAAGGTTACCAATGAATTGAGTATCGAGAATGACTTGACGAATGGTATCGTCTCAACGAAGCTGGAGATTAACGGTAAATTATTCAACGAAAGCGATAGAATTAATCCAAATGAGCGCGAGGGTGCAGAGATTCACCGTCTAGTCAAACGTAATCTCTATACCATATTCGTCAGAGAACTTGGCAAAGAGCCAGCGCCTTATGGTATCATGCATGGTGTCAGACCAACGAAGATACTTCATAGGTGGATCCGCTCAATGAACGGTAACTTCACAGAACGAGAACTCATTGAACGACTCAAAGATGACTATCTTGTCAGTGAAGACAAAGCAAAACTTTTGACGGAAGTTGCTGTAAGACAGATACCTATTCTTCAGAACTCAACGCCTAAGACTGTCAGTATCTACGTCGGAATACCCTTCTGTGTGACGCGTTGTCTCTATTGTTCGTTTCCATCTAATGTCCTACCGAACGAGAAGAAGATCGCTGAATTTATGAATGTTCTAACCAAGGATATTGCGGCGGCCGAATCTGAAGTTGAGCGTTATGGTTTCAAGGTGCAGAGCATCTATATTGGCGGTGGCACTCCTACAAGTATTCCTGATACTTTCTTTGATCAAATGCTTGAAAGAGTCTGCAAAGCCTTCTATCACGAAGATGTAGTTGAGTTTACTGTCGAATGTGGGCGGCCGGACACTATCACGCTGGAGAAGATCACTGCCATGAGGGAACATAATGTCACGCGGGTGAGTGTCAACCCTCAATCCATGCAGCAGAGGACGCTTGACAGAATTGGGCGCCGTCATACGCCAGAGGATATAGTCCGCGCCTTTGGAGACCTTAGAACAGGCAGCGATTGGCAAATCAATATGGATTTAATCCTCGGCTTGCCGGGTGAGAGTGTTGAGGACGTTCGTTACAGCGTTAAGAGGGTTTTATCTCTCAAACCTGATGATGTGACAGTACATGCCCTTGCCCTCAAGCGCGGTTCAAGGCTTCAAATGAACTTAGATGATGAGGTCAATACTCTGTCTGACTTCAACTTACCAAGTGATGATACTGTTCGTGAGATGGCAAAAATCACTGACAAGCTGATTCGAGAAGCAGGATATGAACCTTATTACCTCTACCGACAAGGATATATGAGCGGACAGATTGAAAACATCGGATATTGTCGTAACGGTGCTATTGGCGTCTACAATGTGCAGATCATGGACGAACGGCAAACCATTCTTGGGATTGGCGGTGCGGCAACAACCAAAGTAGTTGACTTCAAACACAACTGCTTGCAATCTAGTTTTAACGCTAAAGATTTGATAACTTACATTCGTGATATTGATTATTATATCGACAAGCGCTCTGCCTTGCTCAATAAGATTTACAATGGTGAGTAAATCAAATATAAAAGCCCTGCTCCATTTCGAGTAGGGCAATTTTTTAGAAACCTTTACGATTATGATAGAGACACCAAGGCTCCTCTGCCATATAGTCACCTTCGTGATAGTAAGCTGCCCGCGCCCGACAGCCACCACACTTGTGATTATACTGACAACTTCCGCAGCCGCCGCTATATTGCAAGGTTCTCAGCTTATTCAACACTTCGCTTGACTTCCAAATCACATCAAACGGCGTCTCACGAACATCACCAAGTTCCATGTTAAGGTAGGCACAAGGTTGGACTTTGCCACGTGGACTGATGATACAGTAGGAAAGACCAGCAAGACAGCCGCGTCTGAAGCGAGTTTGAATACCAAGTTGATCGGCAATTCTCAAGAACTGTGGAGCACAAGTCGGTTTAAGCTCAATGTCAACGGTCTGTTGCTTCTTCATGATTCGTGTCAGTACGTCCTCGTAAGCTTCAGCCCGCAATGATTCCTCCTCGATAGTCCTAGCTCTGCCTGTCGGCACCAGGAAGAAGAAGTGGTGAGCTTTGGCGCCGATCTCAACGGCAAAGTCTGTCATTGCTTCAAGCTCATGTTGATTCCAATCCATTACCGTCGTGTGAATTTGAAATGGCAATCCGACTTCTTGACAGTTCTTCATGCCTTCTACAGCACCCTGCCAAGCATTGTCGAATGAACGGAATTTATTGTGCTTATCGGCGTCTAGTGAATCGAGAGAGATTCCCATACCTTTAGCACCGGCAGCCTTCAAATCTCTTGCCATTGACTTGGTGATTAGAGTTCCGTTAGTGCCAAAGACCGGGATTAACTTCAACTGAGCAGCGTGTTTGACCAAATCCAAAATATCAGGACGCATAAGTGGTTCACCGCCACTGAATATCATAATCTTAAAACCAGCCGCGGCAATCTGATTTAAAAGAGTCTTTGCTTCTTCGGTTGAAAGCTCATCTTCTACCTTGCAACCGGCATCGCGATAACAATGAGCGCAGTACATGTTGCACTGATTGGTTGTATTCCATGAAACTATCAAGTTTAAATCCTCCATCAAAGCCTTTTTTAAATTTATTATTCTTCTTTAAATATCTTTGACCACATTTTGATCAACAAGAGCATTTTGCAGAAATTGTGCTACTTTTTTACCGCTTTCCTTGTACATATGCGAGTAAACTTTTAAAGTTATGTCCGGCGACTTATGCCCTAATCGTTTGCTAATTAAAGTTATTGGAAAACCATTGTATATCAGTAAACTTGCATGTGAGTGACGCAGGTCATGTATGCGAATAGGTTTTAAACCTGCCATTGCCGAACATTTTTTAATGCTATTGACAGTGGACTAAGATCAAGAATGAAGAGCGGCGTTGTCACTTCGTCGAGACTATCAATATTATATCTTGAGTACATTCTTTGTTAGAATAATAAATATAAATCACATTACCATATTCATTTAGAATTTGTCTTATAACTTATGGTTTTATAACAGTAGGTTTTGTTATTGACTGATATGCAAAATTTATCACATAGTAAGTGGAGATGTAAATACCATATCGCCTTAGACAAGTAATTTACCGACAGTTGCGAGTTGATATTGGTAAAATACTTAGAACCCTGTGCGAGAGGAAAAAGGTAGAAATAATCGAAGCTGAATGTTGTCCGGATCATATCCATATGTTGGTGTCTATTCCACCGTACATGAATGTTGCAGGGTTTATGGGATATTTGAAGAGTAAAAGCAGTCTAATAAGTGTGATTGACAGATCATTTGATGCGCCCTTTAGGGTGCTACCACAGGTATTTGCCCCTTATAGAGACTGTTCAAACCACCAGTTCAACCGGTGGTTTTGATTGTGCATTTGTTATTTTACTTGTTGAACTTCTTTATTGCTTCAAACCACTCGTCATTCTCTTCGCGGGTACCCATTGAGATTCTCAAGCAGTTCTCAAGTCTTGGAGCACTGCCGAAGCTTCTAACACCGATATTCAGCGATTCAAGATACTCATTCAGCTCAACCGCCTTGTCATAGTGAATCAGTACGAAGTTTGTATTTGACGGATAAACCTTCACGCCTTTGAGGTTTTTAAGCTGTTCACTCATTCTTTTGCGCTCGGCAATCATCATCTGAATACGTGGCACAAATTCATCACGCATCTGATAGACAATATCAGCCGTCGCTAGTGAAAAGCTATTCATGTGATATGGCATGTAGGTTTTCTCGATCATCTTGGTGACTTCTTTGTTGGCAATCATATAGCCAACACGCGCACCAGCGAGACCGTAAGCCTTCGAGAAGGTGCGTGCAACTATCAGATTGGGATACTTCTTGACTAGATTGACTGCCGATTTGCCGTAAAACTCAACATAGGCTTCGTCAACTAGGAAGGCACAGTCAACGCTTTTGGCAATCTCCTCAATCTGATCGACAGTCAACACATTGCCGGTCGGGTTGTTAGGGTTGCAAACAACAGCGAGGGCAGGCTCTTCCTTCTTAATAACCGCAATGTAATTGTCAACATCAAGATCATATTTGTCATCAAGATCAAAGGCTATAGGTTGAGCTTCTGCTGCCTTAGCATATATCTTGTACATCGAGAAGGAAGGCTGTGGATAGACAATTTTGCTTGAACTCGATCCACCAAAGGCATAAAATAACTTCTCAATGATCTCACTAGAGCCACCACCAAGTAAGATTTGCTCAACATCTACGGAAAAATTACGGGCAATCTGTTCGCGAAGCGAATCATACTCATAGTTGGGATAACGATTAAAAGCCACCCTCGAAAGCCTGGATAATACACGCTCCTCAACAAGTGGCGGCAGATTTAAATTACACTCATTTGCATTGACTTTAATTCTGTAATCACGTTCAACTCCATCATATGACGGCATTTTATCCAAATCTTTGCGATACTTCAAATCAAAAGCCTCCTGTCAATATTAGTAAATTCATTTTACCGAAACAAATCGGCAAAGTCAATAAAGATATTATTGATTGAAGGAAAAACTCTCAACAGCGGCGAAAATATCATATATAAATTTATGGAAGGAACTGAAATATGTTAAAATCTTCTACCTCATCAAAGATTGATGAATTAATTAATCGTTACCCGATGTTAGATATTTGTCGTGATTCTCTGAATAAATCGGTTGTGGCTATTTGTGAGAGCTTTCGCGACGGTCATAAGCTCCTCACTTGTGGCAACGGCGGCAGTGCTTCTGATTCAATGCATATTGTCGGTGAGCTTATGAAGGGTTTTATCTTGCCGCGCTCAATTAATGATTTTGATTCTGCCTTCTACGAGAGATTATCAACAAACTATCCTAATGATGCTGAGTACTTTGCAAATAATCTCCAGTGTGCTCTGCCTGCAATCTCACTTGTTGGAGAAACTGCACTTACCACTGCATTTGCAAACGATCAAGCACCCGATCTTGCCTTTGCCCAACAAATTCTTGGAATTGGAAATGCAGGTGATATTTTACTTGCAATAACTACCTCTGGCAATTCCACTAATGTTTTACATGCCGTCAAGGTTGCCAAGTTAAAGGGCCTTAAAACCATTGCGTTGACAGGGCGTACCGGCGGCAAAGTTAAGACTTTGGCTGATATTGCAATCTGTGTGCCTGCAGATTCAGCTCACACAATTCAAGAATTACATTTACCAGTTTATCACATGCTCTGTCTCGCCGCTGAGAATGAATTTTTTACTAAGCAATAAATATCACTGAAATTGAGAGGGTGATGATTATATACATATTACTGGCAATCTTCATCTTTACAGTCCATATTTCGACAGCAGTTTCGAGTACCATCATCGCTCTGATGATAGCAGCAGCGATATTTAGATATTTTAAATACAAAGAAGTACCTCAGATAGATAAAGAGATAGGCCGTATTTTTGCAGTATATTTTACACTGCAGGTTATAGTTGCTATACTTTCATTAGACCCTAAAGATAGTATTGGTGAAGTTATGGGCGAATTTTACAGGGTTCTGCTCCTTTTCTTTGCTATGGTCTATATTAAAAATTTCAAGCAGTTGAAGGTCGTTCTTATATCATTCTTATTTGCAAGTCTCCTCAATGATCTTGCAGGAGTATTTCAGAGTTTTGTACTCTCTGGAGGAAGAGCTTGGGGACTCACGCATTGGTTTACAATGTTTGCTTCCGTCTTATTGATACAGTTTCCCGTACAGGTTTTTATTGCTTCGTTGTCAGTTATGCCAATATGGTCGAGAATATTGGCAGGTATCACTAGCATGCTCTCAATATTGTGTCTCATTCTCTCGCAGACACGCGGCGCTTGGTTAGCCTTTTTGGCAACACTGGTGATATTTGTCTTGATAAACAAAGATTACAGAACTGCTGCTCTAAAACTGTTTTCTGTGATATTGATCGGATTTATGATCGCTTCCATAAAGTTTCCCGTTTTGACAGAGCGTTTTGTAAGTATATCGAATATGAACACAGTAACCATTAAAGAGAGATTTCTGATGTGGGAATCTGCTTCAAATATATTTAAAGACTATCCAATCCACGGAATAGGGCAGAGAATGTTCAACAAGATGTATAACACAAAATATATCTTGCCAGAAGCCAAGGAACGCCCTTCTGCAAACAACAAAGGCCACGATCACCCTCACAACAACTTCATGAAGTTTCTCTGTGAGGGCGGTATAATAGGAGCCTTCTCATTTATATTTCTGCACGGATATTTCTGTCAAAGACTTTACAAATTGTATAAGCAAGAGTGTACGACAATGTGTTTCTCAGCAGGCTTAACAGGACTTTTGATCTTCCTTGGCACACATTTTGAGGGTCTCACTGAGACAAATATAGTCTTAGCACCAATAATGCGAGAATACTGGTTTTTAATCGGTATGCTCCTGGTTGCTGGTAAGATTATCATCACACATCGCCAAAACCAAGGTGGCTGACATATAAAGTAAACTGGAATATTTTAACAATTCCATTCAGAATAGATCATTATGATAATATTAGGAGAGTGATTGATTTGGCAATGAATATGAGCGAGAAGATATTGGCGCGTCATGCCGGATTGCAGAGTGTCGAAGCAGGACAGCTCGTTGTCTGTCCGTTGGATTTAGTAATGGCAAACGACGTGACGGGTCCACCTTCAATCAAAGAGTTCGAGAAGACCGGCAAACCTGTATTCGATCCCGAAAAGATTGCATTAATACCAGACCACTTCCAGCCAGCTAAAGATATTAAGAGTGCCGATTTAGCGAAGGCCATGCGCGACTTCGCACGAAAGCACAAAATTAAGCATTACTATGAAGCAGGGCGCGTCGGAATTGAGCATGTTATACTTCCTGAGTTTGGAATCGTCGGACCAGGTATGCTGATTATCGGTGCGGACTCTCATACTTGTACTTACGGCGCTCTTAATGCCTTTTCTACTGGCGTTGGCACTACCGATTTGGCTGTTGGCCTTGCAACTGGCAAGGCTTGGTTTAAAGTACCCGAAGCAATCAATGTCCACCTCACCGGCAAGAAGCCGCAGAATATCAGCGGTAAAGACGTGATACTCACTTTGATTGGTAAGATCGGTGTTGATGGCGCTCTCTATAAGTCGCTGGAATTTACTGGAGAAGGTGTCAAGGAACTCACAATGACAGATCGCCTAACCATTAGCAATATGGCGATTGAAGCCGGTGGCAAGGCAGGTGTATTTCCATTCGACGAAGTGACCAAGGCTTACATTGAAGGTAGATTTACCAAGCCTTACGAGCCTGCCAACGCTGACGAAGGCGCAAAGTATTCAGCAACAGTTGAGATTAATCTGTCTGAGTTGAAGCCAGTTGTAGCTCTTCCTCATCTGCCGGAGAACGTCAAGGCGATTGAGGACGTTGGAGATATCAAGATTGACCAGGTTGTAATTGGTTCCTGCACCAACGGCAGACTTGAAGACTTGGAGACCGCCGCAGCTATACTTAAAGGTCGCAAAGTCAATGACTCTGTGAGATGTATTATAATACCTGGTAGCCAAGCAATCTACAAAGAAGCTATACATCGTGATTGGGTCGATATCTTCATTGACGCGGGCTGTGTAGTCTCCACGCCGACTTGTGGTCCTTGTCTCGGCGGTTATATGGGTATCCTCAGTGCAGGTGAGCGCTGTGTCTCTACCACCAACCGCAATTTCCGCGGACGTATGGGTCACGTTGATAGTGAGGTTTATCTTACTGGACCTTATGCCGCAGCTTGCTCTGCCATTGCCGGAAAGATTGCCGACAAAGTTTAAGGATTAGGCATACTTGGCTTTGAGAGAAGGTGACGGCAATGATGACAATGCAGGCAGCAGTAGTAGTTGAGCAGGGTGTGACATTTGCAGTGGTGGCAGTCCGCCCAGAAGTCACAAACTACACCTATCGGGCAGTCAGAATGAGACAGGAATTACAAAAGGTCTTCAAGAATATGCCGATCATCTTAATGTCAATGGACTCTAACGGTCGGCCGCACTACTACGGCAGGCGTGACATTGTAAACTTCCTCAAATCCATAAAGGTAAGTCAGATACCTTGGCGACAGTTTACATTTATGCCGGTTATGTGATACTTAACATGCTGACTGCTATTCAATAACCGTTACTATTGATTGGAGTGAAATATATGAAACTTGAAGGTAAAGTTTGGAGATATGGCGACAATATCGACACTGATGTCATAATTCCTGCAAGGTATTTAAATACATTCGATCCTAAAGAGCTTGCTAAACATTGTATGGTTGATATTGATGAGAGCTTCGCGCAGAATGTCAAAGAAGGCGATATAATGGTTGGCGGCAAGAACTTTGGCTGCGGCTCAAGTCGTGAGCATGCGCCTGTTGCAATCAAGGCTTCCGGTGTTCCAGTAGTGATTGCTGCAAGCTTTGCCCGTATATTTTATCGTAATGGAATTAATATCGGTTTGCCGCTCCTTGAGATTGGCGACGATGTGAACAAGATAAAAGCCGGCGATGTCCTCAAGATAGACACATCTACCGGCACTATTGAAGATATCACGACTGGTGACACCTTCCATGCTCACCCGCTGCCCGGCTTCGTTCAGGATATATCCAAAGCCGGCGGTCTCATCAATTACATCAAGGAGAAGGGCGATTTGGGCGCTGATTGATTCTTAGGATAGTGAGAGTGCTTGCCTTTGTTCTTAAAGGTGACCTTAACTAAGAATTGACTTCTGATTTGAATATTGTGAGTGAATTTAGGGCGCGATCTGCAAGTTTAGACTTCTTGTCGCGCTTTTTAACTTTGCCTTCAAGCGGCGGCAGCAATCCGAAGTTGATGTTCATTGGTTGGAAGTTCTTGGCTGATTCTGGAGAGGTGATGTAATTCGCTAATGCTCCATGGCAGGTCTCCTTTGGGAATGTTAGCGGCTCCAATTTACGGCACAACCGAGCGGCATTGATTCCTGCCACCAGTCCCGAAGCTGCCGATTCCACATAACCTTCGACACCCGTCATCTGTCCAGCGAAGAAGATATTATCATGTTCTTTGAGTTGCATCGTCGGTTTTAGCAGACGCGGTGAGTTGATAAAGGTATTTCTATGCATAACACCATATCGGACGATCTCAGCCTTTGCAAGTCCAGGTATCATTGAGAAGACACGTTTCTGCTCTCCAAACGTCAAATGTGTCTGGAAACCAACGAGATTGAAGAGTGTCGCTTCGCGGTTATCCTGTCTCAGTTGAACAACTGCATAGGGTGTCTCACCTGTACGTGGATCTATCAAGCCGACTGGTTTCAAATTGGCAAATCTCAATGTATCTTCACCGCGTGCGGCAATCACTTCAATCGGAAGACACCCTTCAAAGAAGATTTCTGGCTCAAAGTCATGAAGTTCAGCAGTATTAGCACTCACCAGCGCTTCACGAAAGCTCAAATACTCCTCGCAAGTCATCGGGCAGTTGATGTAAGCATCATCGCCGCCTTTGTCGTACCTTGATGCCCGAAAGGCGATATCAAAGTCAATACTTTCAAGTGTTACAATGGGGGCAGCTGCGTCGTAGAAGTAGAGCGAATCTGTACCGACGTACTTCTTGAGATCTTCAGCCAAAGCACCGCTCGTCAGTGGACCACTTGCAACTATTAACACATCATCTTCTGTCAGTAAATTGTCAATGTCCTCAACTTCCGTATTGACAATCTTAATGCGGCTATGAGATTTGAGCTTGTTGGTGATGTACTCACTGAACTCATTGCGATCAACAGCCAAAGCACCGCCAGCAGGTACACTCGCTGTGTCTGCTGCTTGCATGATGATTGAATCGAGACGGCGCATCTCTTCTTTGAGGACACCCACTGCATTTTCAAGACTTGCCGCCCTCAATGAGTTGCTGCAAACAAGTTCAGCAAAGTTGCCGGTCTTATGAGCAGGAGTCATCTTGGCAGGTCTCATCTCGTAAAGTACAACTTCAGAACCACGCTCTGCAGCTTGCCAAGCCGCTTCACAACCCGCCAGTCCTGCACCAATTATGTATACTCTGCTCAATGTGTCGCCTCCACTTTTTTTGATGCCCTATTTGCCTTAACTTCACGTTTAATGCGTTGATTCTCAAGAATTTTGTTGATTGGGTGATCTCGACGTGATGAGCAATCATCATTGCCACAGTACAACATTGGCGCGCGATCTTTGAAGCGGTGAAGGAATAGCGCTCCTCCGCAGATATCACAGAACTTGCTCTGCGGCTCGTCCCAAGTGCTGAATCTACATTCCGGATAGTTCTCACAACTGTAGAATATCTTACCCTTATTCCACCTACGTCTCGTCAAGCGCCCGCCACACTTCGGACAACGGCAGCCCTCATTATCAATATACTCAAGATATGGCTTAGTATTCTTACATTCAGGATATCCGGAACACGCCAAAAACTGTCCATAACGACTGTATCGAATGACCATCTTCTTGCCGCATTTATCACAGACCTCGTTACTCTCAAGTACCGGCGGCTCTTTAGGCGTTACGTCTCCAATTTTGTCAAGCGCCTTCGTTAAAGTATTGTTAAATTGCTTCCAAAATACTTCAACCGCACTCATCTTATCTTCTGCAGAGCTTAACTGTTCATGTATCTTCTTGATAAACTTATCGCTGATAATGGTTGCGAAGTGATCCCTTAAGACAGACATTACTTCCAAACCAAGTTTTGTAGGCTTGTAGCCAGTGTTTGTCAACTCAATATATCTACGTTTGAGGAGAGAACAGACGGCAGTGGAAAAGTTATCTTCCCAAGGCAGTCCTCGCTGCTCCAAGGTTGTCATTAACAGATAGTCATTATATCGAATCATTGGTTCCACTGACTTTGATGATTTAATTTCAGATAGTTCACCGTGAAAGTGCTGCCATATCAAGCTGTAAAGTTTGAAATGATTAGCAGGCAAATAATCCTTCACAGTCTCAGGACTGTATTGAACATCAGCAGGTATGATTTTAGAAGACTTGTACCAAGTAATCAATCCGGTGCAAGTATTTCCTATCTTCATTCCTTCGTAGAATTGTCTAGCTATTATTGAAGTAGTACCGACATGAAAGTTTAGCTCTTTGGCTGCCGCAAGTTGCAAACTCTTCCAGTTTAATACGTTTTCCTTATCGACAGTCACTTCTTCGGAGAATGGCTGCGGTTTTTTCTCCTGCTCACAGATCATTCGCAAGATAACTGCCTGAGAGAGATTTACCGAAACACCACGGTATATTTTATTCCAGAGGATCGGGTGCAGATTATATGTGAACAGGCGATTAACAGCTCTTTGTGCTTCATAAGTTCTGATTAACTTCATATCAACAGCACGGGCATTTTTTAAGCCTTCCTTAATACTGTCCTTTGTGATTTCATTTAGGACAATACGGAAGTTAGAACTTGAATTTATACCGAAGAGTTGACAGTAGTGAAGAGCAATCATCTCGCCTTGTGGGTCCTCATCGGTAATAGCATAGATGCGTCGCGCCGTTATAGTTTCTTTGCGAATTTGTTCTAATAGTTTGCCCTTGCCGCGTACGGTTATATATCGCGGTTCAAAGTGATTGTCAGGGTCTATTCCCAACTGAGTTTTTGGAAGATCACGAAGGAACCCTTCAGATGACATCACCACATATTGACGGCTAATGAGTTTCTTGATAGTCCGTGCCTTTTCGGAAGTATCAGTCAATATCAAAGTCTTTAATCTTGATACACTACCTTGAAGTTTTACTTTTTTTTTAGATTTCTTTGCTGCTTTCGCCATAAATTTTCTCCTATATCAACATTATTGTATTGACAGCGGATAGTGTTAATGATTGAGATTCCTCTGTCTGACATTTACATTTTATCTGATTATTATACTATTTATCTTTCAACCAGTCATTCCAACTGATCGTAAAGTTTGATGCTCTTTCTTCTTTGACATATCTATAGAATTGACGTAACTTCTCCGCTCGTTCGCGATTCTTTTCGGAATACCAATCATCACCGCCGCCGACAGCTAGTAAATCTGATCCACCAAGTGAATGTTGCCGCTGTACTATCTCCTCAAGCGACAGATCAGGATAAGTCAAGATGTCATAAAACACTAAGAAGGTAGTAGTACGACCGTGACCGGCATGACAGTGAAAGTGTAACCAATGCTTTTGCGGCAATGAGAGGTAGAATTTGATAAAATCATCAACTACAGCAGGATCGGGAAATACCATATCAGCCGCAGCAAAACGAATATATTTAAATCCTGTACTTTCTGCTGCGTGCCGTTCATTCTGCACATTATCAATCAGCATAGTCAATTTTGAAAACGCCGCTTCATCATGCTTACCAAGCGGTAGGAACTCTGTCTGCTTGCCGAGGATTGATTTGAGTTTATCGACTTCGTCTTGGTCAATCTCATTCACAGATTTACCAAAGTTTGCGTGATTGTGTTCCTCATACCAACTGACCGGTACACCGTTCGCAAAGCCATGAGACTCTTGGCGAAGATCGACAATGTAAATCGGCGTCTTTGAGAGAGTCTCACTCTTGAGGACATCATAGAGCAAAGGCAAACTCTTTAGGGAAGGCTGGGCACTTGCAGAAGTTGTTGAAGAAGTGACGCGGAAGTTACGAACTTGTGTTAAATCCAAACCATCCAGTCGCCAAACTGCTTCTGCTGTTGAAGTCATCACTGCAATCGCAAATATCAGTATTGATATAAAGTTTAAGTATCTTATCACAGTTGCACCTCTTAACGCATCTTACCGGCGCCGTCAGAACGAGAAGGCGGAGCATAATCATCATCATCGGTAAAAGGTACACTTACATCATCATTTGACATACGACTGTTAGAACTCGTGCCACTACGATATGTGTCATCTTCAACGCCGCTACTCTCTCGGCGTGTGTAACCATCGTTGCGATTGTTTCGTCTTTGATATGTGCCGTCAGTAGTGCTATCAGTACGGTTGTAAGTTGAATTGCTTGAAGTGCTGCGATCTGCATTAATGCTGGAACGGTTTTCAAAATAATCGCCATCAACATCATAGGATTGACGAGTGGTATCGGTATTATCGTAAGAAGAGCGCTCTCTAATGTGTCCGCGAGTATTCCTCACAGCACTGCCGATTGAATTATCGCCCGCTGGTACATCAGCAGCATTGGAAGGTATAGAGTTTTTATATTCACCTGCCGCACGCTCAAACCTCTCACGAAGCGCCGGGTCAACATGAATACCCAAGCTGTCTGCAACGGAGAGCCTAAGCATCTCAACATCGGGAATCCAATAACTCACACCGTCAATGTAAAGAGGTTTACCCGGTACCATCTCCATGTCCAGACCATTTTGCTGTGCATCTTTCAAAGCACCAGCAAGTCCCAAAATCTGCCTGAAGGATAGATCCGTTTGCACGGCGTCCATAATTTCACTAATGATTGTAGGAATCTTTGGTATAATGGAAGGTGACGTGAGTTTGTCCATACAAGCCGCCATAAATTCCTGTTGACGACGAACTCTGCCAATATCGCCTTCTTCGTCACGGTAGCGCACATAGGTTACAGCCTTCTCGCCGTCCATATGCTGCAAACCCGGATAAATATCAATAACAAGGCCGCCGTTGTCGTCCCAAGGGTCTTCGTAATACATACGCTTCTCGACATTTATGTCGATTCCACCTATGGCATCAACCAACCGAACGAAGGAGTTAGTATTGACGATGATGTAGTGATCAATGTCAATTCCGAGAAAGGACTCAACTGTACTCTCGGCGAGTCTCTCACCGCCGTAGGCATAGGCTGCATTGATCTTGTCATAACCTCTGCCTTTAATCTTGACACGGGTGTCGCGAGGAATCGACAGAAGAGCAGCGTGGTCGGTATGAGGATCGAGAGTTGCTATCATAAGTGTATCGGAACGTCCGACATCATCAGAGCGCTCATCGACGCCCATTATCATGACAGTAGTCTTGTCTTCAGCCTTGATTAAGCCTTCTTCCTCAAGTATCTCTACTATCTTTTTCTCAGGGTTAGTTTTCTTATCAAAGCTTGATGATGCGAACATAGCACCAGCAACTGCCGAACCGAGAAAGCAAAGTATTAACAGAAGAACAGGCCAAATGCGCCTTTGTCTCTTAGGTTGACTCTGCCGTGTCGTTGAGTTTTCCAATAATGCACCTTCTTTAATCAAACTGGATATATTATAATGCTGTATTGAGGATAGTGCAAGATTAATTTTATATAAATGCAGGATTTTTCGCGACGATTGCAAATAAATACATCATAATATTTTGACTTGAGGAGGAGAGAATTTTGAATTCCCTGACCATACGACAGAAATTATTTCTGGTGTTCGCAGTACTGATCGCAGCCTTCATTGGGAGTGGAATTTATAGTGCATATTCTTTGTCAAGTATAAATGCAGGTGCCTTGAGAATTGCAACCGAACATCTTCAAGGCGTGATGGCAGCCTCAGACAGCTCGCGATCCATGTCTGATTATCGCCAAGGCGAATTTGCTGTCCTTAATGCCACAACACTTCCAAACAGGATACATGCTTCACAAGAGACCTCTAAACTTGCAGATCAGATTGATATAACCTTTGACGCAGTGGCACCACAACTGAAAGGTTCAGAGGTTGAAGGTGACTTTAACGAAATGCGTCAAATTTGGGAAAGGTATAAGCAAAACTCCAAGAGATTAATACAACTTGCCAAGGCAGGACAAGCGACGGAAGCTACAAAACTACTTGAAAATGCCGGTGGCGACTATTCCAAGATTGAGACAAAGCTCAATAGAATCCTCGACAACCGTAAAGACTCAATTCATATGGAGACAATCGACGCTACTGCAAGATATAATCAGACGCGAATCATATTGATTGTCAGCATTTTAATTGTCGTTGCTTTCTCAATCTTCATGGCATGTGGTCTCTCTACATCAATAATGAAGTCCATTCAATATCTAATGAATGTATCAAAGGAACTTGCTGCGGGCAATCTGACAGTTGAAGCAAGAGCTGAGACCAATGACGAATTTGGTGAACTTACTGAAGTTTATGCAGAGACGATTGAGACACTGAGAAAGCTGATTGAACGTATCCAACAAAATGCCCGCGACGCTTCTACCTTTGCCTCTCAGCTCAATGAAAACGCTTCACAGTCCGCTCTTGCTACACAACAGGTTGCTGTATCTATCGGCAATGTCGCTGAAAACGCCAACAAGCAAGGTGAAGCAGTAGCAGTAGGTGCCCACAATATTCGGGCCTTTGCAAGGGTGCTTCAAGGTTTCGAGGACAAGGCAAGTGCTTCCGTTGAAGCAGCAAAAGGCGTTGAAGTAATTGCCGGCGAGGGTAAATCGGCGATTGAGGGTGCAGTTGAGCAGATGTCGGCTATTGCTACATCTACTGCTGCATCTGCTGAGGTAATTCAAAAGCTTGCGGATAGATCAGCCGAAATTGGCAATATCAGTTCTACCATTGCAGGTATAGCCGATCAGACTAATCTATTGGCACTCAATGCGGCAATAGAGGCGGCGCGTGCTGGCGAAGCAGGTAAGGGTTTTGCTGTTGTTGCCGATGAGGTTCGCAAACTAGCTGAAGGCTGCACCAGCGCGGCTCAGAAGATAGCTGAACTCATTGCTAAGGTCAACGAAGAGACCGAAAAGGCAGTTCTGGAAATGCAGAAGGGCACTGCTGATGTCGAAAGCGGCAAGACTGTCGTTGCGGCAGCCGGCAACTCTTTCGAGAATATAGCGGCTTCTGTCTCTGACCTCACAACCCAAGCTGAGGGTATTTTAGCCGACGCAAAGAAGGCATCTCAGCGTATTGACAAGTTGGCTGCTTCCATGGACGAGCTTGATAAATCCGGCAAGGCTGTATCTGCCGAGACCGAATCAGTCTCCGCGGCAACGGAAGAGCAGTCTGCTTCCATTGATGAGGTTGCCACCGCAAGTAAGAAACTCTCAGAACTTGCCGGTGAGCTGACCGAATCTGCTTCACAGTTCAAGATATTCAAGGGTGCTGACCGACTCAGAAACGATTTGTCTCAGAAAAAGGCTTAATATGAACAAGCAACCATACAAAATGCCTAATGATTGGTATATTGGTGGTCAAATATCAGTTTGCTGGTGAATCAGAAGTACAAGTTGCGTGAAATATGATAAATGAAGATGGGTGAGACGCAATGATTAAGAAAGTTTTAGCTGTATTTTTGATGTTGGCTGCGATAATTGTAAGTGGCTGTGGTGAAGAATCGTCAGTGGATAGGAAAGTAGCAATCGCCTTTCCAAACACCACACCAAGCTGGCAGCGCAATGGCGACTCTATGAAGAAGACTCTTGAAGATGAAGGTTTTACAGTTGACCTTCAATTCTCCGCCACTTCCGATGAACAAGTCAAAAAAGTCGATGAACTCTTGGACGGCAAGCCGAGTTGCCTGGTGATTGGTGCCATTGATGGCGAAGCTTTTGTCGATGTTCTCAACAAGGCCAAGGAACAACAAGTTCCGGTGATTGCCTTCGACAGAATCATCAAGAATACTGACGCCGTCAACTATTATGCTTCATTTGACAACGAAGCTATCGGTGAAGCGATGGGTGAGTACTTTGAAGCTGCCCTCAACCTCAAGAACGGCGGTGGACCTTACAATATTGAACTCTTCGCTGGTGGACCTTCCGATAATAACGCTCATCTCTTCTTCAAAAACAGTATGAAGATTTTAGAACCTTACTTCAAGACTGGTCAACTCGTCTGTCGTTCCGGCCAAATGGACTTCGACCGCTGCGCCACTGCCGATTGGAACAGTGCTAACGCTAAAACTCGTATTAAAAGCCTGCTGGACACTTACTATAATGCCGGACAACCTCTCCATGCAGTGTTGAGTCCCAACGACGACATTGCCGGTGTCATTCTTGAGGAGATGAAGGCACGCGGTATGCAGACACCTCTTATCTCCGGTCTTGACGCTGATCCTGCTGCCATTGAGCGAATCAAGGCAGGTCAGCAGACCTTCACTGTCAGTAAAGACCCGGATCTGTTGACTTCCAAATGTGTACGAATGATTAAGGCAGTTGTCGAAGGTACCGAACCGAGTATCAATGATGTAACAACCTATAACAATGGCGTGAAAGCTGTGCCCGCCTATCTTTGTACGCCATATATCATCGACAAGGGCAATGTTAATAACCAATGATTAGGAATATAGCCGCTTCTTTCACATTAACAGTCCTACTCCTCATTGGATTGATGCTGTGGTCAAAATTTGCACCCTTCGGCAATTTGAGTTTCGTTGCCGGTGATGGTGAAATCCAATATATAGACCTCTTCGCCTATTTGCGCCACTTCTTCCTGGACGGTGTCTCAGCTACTTTTTCCTTTGACAAAAGTCTCGGCGGGAATATGTGGGCGATTATGACTTACTACCTCTTCTCACCCCTGAACATCTTGATTGTCTTCTTTCCTCAAGAGGAGCTGCACAGCTTCTACGACTTACTAGTAGTGTTGAAATTAAGCTTATCAGCCGCTACAATGAGTTATTACCTTGAACAGCGATTTGAGCACAAGTTAGACACATTTGTGACAATTCTTCTGTCAGTTGGTTTTGGTTTAATGAATTACAACGTTCAGCAAATGGTCAATCTGATGTGGCTTGATCCTGTCTACATGTTGCCACTGATGTTGCTGGGCGTGCATAAGCTCCGCACTGTCGACAATATCGTCTTTCTAACTGTAACCATGGCATTGGCGATCATCTTTAACTGGTACACCGGATTGATAGCTGTGATGTTTGCTGGAATGTTCGCGGTCTGGGAATATGTTTTCTTTAGTGAGTTGAAGTTGAGTTGGCAGAGTTTGTTAAGATTTACTGGCAAGGTGATGTTGAGTATAACCTTGGCGGTTGGTTTAAGTGCTGTGATATTCCTGCCGACACTCGAAGCGCTCACCGCAGGCAAAGGCTCGCCGGAATGGTTCGGGCTAAATGCTAGTCTCTACACTAAGGTTTTGACAATTTTCGAGGGTTTGACTTGGGGTAACCGTAGTACTTTTAATCAAGTTGCCCTCTATACAGGTGATCTCGTAACATTCGGATTTATAGCCTTCTTCCTTCAAAAGAACATCAGCAAAAGGCAGCTAATCGGCGGTGCTGTTGCAGTAATTTTTATCTGGTTGATGTTCTACTGGCGACCGCTGGTCTTCTTGTTTTCGTTGCTAAAGTCTCCTATCACCTATTGGTATAGGTACTCATTCCCTGCACACTTCCTGTTGGTTTATTTGGCAGCATTCTTCTTCCTCTATCATGCAAAGTTGCCACAGTGGCGTTTTCAAGCTCACAAGCTCTATATCTTCTTGCTCAGTCTTTATCCTGTTGCGGTTCTGTGGAGACACTTTAAAAGACCGTTGCAGAATTGGGACACCGATCACTTCAACACCGCCGACAATGTAATCGGCTCACTTTTGGTGTACTCAGCAGTAGCCGCTTTCTTCTGCCTGTATCCTAAACTTAAATCTAATTCTATCAAGTTGTGCAAAACAGTACTTTCTATTATGATAATCTTTGGTCTAGGCACAAACACTAAGCAGTATATAGAGTTTTTCGCCTGTCACAATGTTGATCATTACAAAGATTATGTTGAGCATCAAAGTGAACAGATAGATAATATCAAGCAGAAGGACTCTTCAATATACCGAATAAATCAGACAAAGAACTATGAACCGTTTGAGGAGAATACTGATCCAGATGCTTTTAATGCTAATTTCAATGAAAATTTGGCCTATAATTACTCTGCTCCTGCAAGCTATACTTCCAGCCCGATCAGTTCGCAGCTTGCTCTGTTGGATCATCTTGGTTATCGTGAAGTGGCAGACTGTATGAGTATAGTCCGATTGCCAATTCTTCCGACTGATTCACTCTTGGGTGTTAAGTATATTCTCTCTGATGAGGATATAGTCGGCTTATCATTGATGCCAGAACTTGGAGTTCACAATGGCAAAAGTACTTATCTGAATGAATTTGCCATACCCTTTGCCTTTGTCTGTAATGACTTTGACTTGTCTTCAATTAAATATGATGGCAATACATTCACTTACACCAATTCTATTTACAAAGAATTGTTTGGCGTCGATGTCTATAAGGAGTTGCCTTGTCAAGTTACTACTCTTGATAATAGACACTTTACTTTTGAGGTGTTTGGCGTTGATAATCACAGTGCTATTTATGGCGATATGGCAACTCAAGTGGATTATAAGGGTAAACTTAACATTGATGACAAACGACTCTACACTCTCTCAAGATTTAACAGTCCGTCTGTTTTCTATGTTCCACAACCTGCAAAGGATAGCGTACATTTTGACTTTACCACAGAGCTAGAAGTGAATGAACAGTTAAATCCTCAATTCTATATGGTTGACTTTGCAGCACTATCCGCGGCAAGAGATAGAGCACAATCACGTGCAGTGAACTTCCTTCAATTCGGAGATAAATATATCAAAATGCAGATCACCGCTGAGGAAGGCGAAAAGCTGTTCACAACCATTCCTTACGAAGGCTGGTATGTTAAAATCAATGGCAAACCTGTTACGGTTGAGGTTGTCCTTGACTGTTTTATCGGCTTGACTTTAAAGATTGGCGACAATATAATTGAAATGGAATATTCAATGCCAGGCTTGAAACTCGGTGCGTCAATAACAATAATCAGTTTAATCCTCCTCATGTTAATACAAAAACAAATATCAAAAAGTAACTTACAATGAAAATAAGACGACTAACTACAATATCAATATTCATATCTATGTCCTTGACTATGTTTCTACTGGAAAGTCTAATACCAATGCCAATTTTGCCGCCAGGTGCAAAGCTTGGTCTGTCGAACATCATCACCATTATCGCTCTATATATCTTGCCAAGCGAAGTAGATACATTATTGATATTGACCTTGAGGAGCATATTGTCTGCGATATTTATTGGCAGCCCGTCAATTCTGATATTCAGCTTAAGCGGTGGACTGTTAAGTCTTGCAGCGATGATAATCGTAAAACGCAGTGAAAGGTTTTCAATAATAGGTGTGAGCGCTGCGGGTGGCTTTTTTCACAATGTCGGTCAAATACTTGTCGCGGTATTTGTGATGAGCAGTTGGCAAATTGTAAACTATTTGACAGTGCTTGGTATTTGCGGAGTATTTACCGGCGTTATAATCGGAATCATATCAAATGAAATTGTTAAACATATACCAAGTCAAAAGGTGAATCAATGAATTATAAAGATTTTGTCATGAGTCTCAAAACTATAAAACATGTCTACCTTCTCACCGGTGTTGAGAGTTATTATATTGATCGCGGTGTCGAGGACATTCTCAGCCGTCTCTTTAAGAAGAATGAAGATCGCAGTGAAGGACTTGTGAAAATTGACTGCGACAAGAAGGCTGATGTAAACGAAATCATTGCTGCTATTGAGACGGCGCCCTTCTTCGCTGAGAAAAATGTAGTATTGGTAAAGAATATTACTCTATTCAAAACCAAGGCAGCAACCTCGGAAGAACAATCAAAATCCAGCAAACGGAAAGACCCGACAACTGAGAGATTGATTAATATCTTATCGGATATGCTTGATACAAATTACGTCATCTTTACCACCAACGAACCAGCAGACAAACGCAAGAGTCTCTACAAGACGGTCAATAAAGTCGGTATTATCCTGGAAGCTGAAGCACTTCGACCTTGGCAGATAGACAACTGGCTTAACTATACCTTAAAGTCGCTCAAGAAGAATATGGATACAGAAGCCCGCAAATACTTCATTGAAATAATCAGCATGATGCCTGAAATATCACTGAACTACCTCGACAACGAATTAAAGAAGACCGCCCTCTATGTGACAGGCACAATAATAACTAAGAAAGATTTACAGACAATAATGGCAGAACCGCCAGAAGTATCCTCTTTTGCGCTAATTGACGCAGTGACTGAAAGAAATCTTCAAAAGGCGATGTATCTCCTCACCGTTCAGATAAACGAACACAAAGAAGCTCCGCTAATTGCTTTGCTCGTTCGGCAAGTTCGATTAATGATAAGAGCAAAGTATTATATGGAACAAGGTATTAAAGGCAAGTCTCTAGCTAATCCGCTGTCACTCAATCCTTACATAGCTCAAAAGACTGGAGAAGCAGCAACTAAATTCTCAGACAAGACCCTTGAGGAAGTATTCCTAATGCTTGCAGATGCCGATTATTTCTTTAAGAGCGGTAAGTTTGGTGCCGAAATGTTGGAACGAATCATAATCAAACTCATTAAAAGTTAAAGTATAAGATTGGAAGATGTTTAAATGAAACCAACACAACAACAAATAATAGACTTTTGCCACAGCAACATAATCATTGATACACTCGGTGTCGACGTTGTGAAAATTAATGATGATGATGTTCAGCTTGAACTTACAGTTAAGGAACGCCATACGAACTTCTATAACGTTTGCCACGGCGGAGTTTTAACAACAATAGCTGACACTGCAATGGGAATAATATGCAATCAACTCAATAAGAGTGTCTTAACAATGAATCTGTCTATTGACTTCATGCATGCTGTTAAGATCAACGCCCGGATCATTGCCATTCCTCGAATCATTCACAATGGTCGTCAAACAATGGTCTGTGAATGTGATATAGTTGACTCTGCCGGTAAACTTTACTCAAAAGTACATGCGACCTTCTTTGTTATTGGTGCCTTTTTGAATTGATCATGTGTGGAGGTTAAACTTAAACATGAGGAATAAATATGTATCATTCTTATTAATCATCTTCGTGGCTTTGATTGTGACTATTGGGACAACTTCAGCAAAATCATCAAATTCTTCGACACCATCGAAACAAATGGTTCAATTATTAACGGACATGAAAGCCTATTCTAAATTAAGGAGTACCAACTTCATTATGTTGGGTAACGGTGCTTCGTCTTTAATGGCGAAATATCCGCAATTATTTAATTCACTCGATGGGTTGATGGTCGAGTCTATGTTCTATGGTGGAAACATGAAAGAAGATGTATTAACTTCCACAGCAGATACCAATTATCATAAAAAGTTATTAAAATTGCCGCTGCAAAGAAAATTTCCTATATTCAATTTAGACTATTGCCATTCAACCGAAAAGATCAGAGATGCTTATCAAAAGGCAAATTCTCTCGGTATTGTTGAATCCGTTTCGTCACGTTGGGAATTAGATATACCATATCGCATGAAACTTAATGAAAAACCTAGAGTATGCCGTAATTTGAAAGCGGTCAAGAGTTTCCTTGTAATGTTAAATCCCGGACGATACGGCTCAGTTAAAAAATATATAGATGCTCTCGCTGCAACACGACAAGACATGCTTATTATAGATCTATACTTCGGTGGTACTCCGCTCACCAAGCAGCAAGTCAAGCGTTTGAAGACAAGAGCTGATGGTAAACGTCGATTAGTGCTTGCATATATGAGTGTGGGTGAAGCGGAAACTTATAGACCATATTGGAAAAGAGAATGGAATAATAAGCCACCCGCGTGGTTAAGCAAAGTAAACAAAGATTGGGGCAGTTATAGAGTAAAGTATTGGAATCCTCAATGGAAATCAATTCTCTATGGAAGTTCCGGCAGTTATTTAGATATGATTATGGCGGCTTCATTCGACGGAGTATTCCTTGACACCATTGATTCATATTCCTTCTTTGAAAACAGTGGAAACTGATTCCATGAGAGTGCCAAAAAAAGATGGTGCCAAACAATTAACAGATTTTTCCGTCTAATGCAAATCACTGCTTGACATATGCTGTAATATTTGTTATAAATGGTATTATAATACTTGAAACTATAGGAGGGTTAGGGCGTGATAAAATTCGGAGGTAATTTAGGTAGTCTTCGTTGTTCATTTTGCGAAAAATCAGAACATCAAGTCCGAAAATTGGTAGCAGGTCCGCACAATGTATATATTTGTGATGAGTGTATAGAACTTTGTAGTGAGATAATAGAGGAAGACGACGAGGAAAATGCTGAAATTGTCGTGAAGGAAGCTGAGGAACTACCAAAGCCAAAAGAGATATGTTCAATCTTGGATCAGTATGTAATCGGTCAAGATGATGCCAAGAAAACACTTTCGGTAGCAGTTTATAATCACTATAAACGAATAAATCAAAGAGGAAAGCGCATAAAAGGTGAAGTCGAACTACAAAAGTCAAATATTCTGATGATTGGTCCTACAGGTTCCGGCAAGACACTTTTAGCGCAAACTCTCGCTAAAATTTTAAATGTACCTCTTGCTATTGTCGATGCCAATGCTATGACAGAGGCAGGCTACGTCGGTGAAGATGTGGACGATATTCTGTTTAAGCTCTTCCAGGCGGCCAATAACGATGTAGCCAAAGCTGAACGTGGTATCATTTATATTGACGAGATCGACAAGATTGCTCGCAAGAACGGTATGGGACGTGATATATCCGGCGAAGGTGTTCAGCAAGCTCTATTGAAAGTTTTGGAAGGTACAAAAGTTACTATTGGTATGCAAAGTGGTGGAGGTTTCCGTCACCCAACACAAATGTCATCTCCTATAGTCATAGATACTCATAATATTTTGTTTATATGCGGTGGTGCTTTCACTGAACTCGACAAAGTTATTGAAAAGCGTCTGCAGGGCAGTCAACTTGGTTTCGGTGCAAATGTGAAGTCAAAATCAGAAAAAAAACCTGGAGCTATATTGAAAGAAGTGCTGCCTGATGATCTATTAAAAGATGGCCTAATCCCCGAATTAGTTGGAAGACTGCCAATAATTGTTACGCTTGATGCACTTGATGAGGAGACATTAATTGAGATTCTAACAAAGCCCAAAAATGCACTGATAAAACAGTATCAAAAACTCATGGAAATGGACGGCGCCAAACTCGTGTTCGAGGAAGATGCGGTAAGATTAATTGCCAAAGAAGCTATCATAAGAAAGACCGGCGCAAGAGGTCTCCGTTCAATCCTAGAGAAGATAATGAGAAATGTGATGTTTGAAGCGCCGTCTGTAAGCGGCAAAAAGAGCTGTGTAATTACAAAAGAAGTCGTCGAACAAAACCAAGACCCGATACTCCAAATTGATAGTACTACTAAGACGAAAAAGGCTAAAACCGGCTGACACTAATTAGGAGTGAGAAAGTGTCCTAATTGTAACAGGAGTGAAGTTGATGGCTGAATTAATACATTTGCCGCTAGTGCCACTGCGCGGTATGACTATATTCCCCAATATGATAGTTCATCTAGATGTTGGCAGAGACCGTTCAGTAAATGCTATAGAGGCAGCAATGGTCGAAGATCGCAAAGTCTTCTTGATCGCCCAAAAGACAATAGACAACGAATCGCCAACGCGCGACGATTTATATGAAGTAGGTACTGTTTCGGAAATAAAACAAATACTAAAGTTGCCGGACGGTAATATTCGTGTGCTTGTTGAAGGCATACAGCGCGGCATAATGGTCGGTTATCGTGAGTTTGAAAGTTACGCCGAAGTTGATGTTGAAGTACATGAGGATCAATGGACTGAGTCACTGCATATGGAAGCAATGATTCGTGGTGTTGTGCATGAGTTTGAAGATTGGGTTAAACTAAGTCGCAAAATACCGCCGGAGACTTTTGTGGCTGTAACAATTCTTGAAGATGTTGGACGCCTTGCCGATCTTATTGCCAGTCATTTAAACCTTAAACTGGAAGACAAGCAGGCCATCTTGGAATGTATTGACGTTGAGAAGCGACTGGAGAAGCTTTACGAGATTCTTGCACGTGAGCTTGAAGTCCTCAAAATGGAGAATAAAATTGGGCAGCAAGTACGTCAGCAAATGGAGAAAATCCAGAAAGACTACTATCTTCGTGAACAACTCAAGGCTATTCACAAGGAACTCGGAGAAGACGAGGACCGTGCCGATGAGATTGCAGAATATCATAAAAGACTAGAGGAAGACGGCTATCCTGACGAGGTTAAAAAGATTGTTGAAAAAGAACTCAAGCGCATGGACAAGTTACCGTCAATGTCACAAGAATTGAGCGTTATTAGAACCTATGTTGATTGGTTAATGGATTTGCCCTGGAGTAAGTCAACTGAAGATATGATGGATCTTGTTAATGCTGAGAAAGTTCTTAATCAAGATCATTATGGTCTCGAAAAAGTCAAGGAGAGAATCTTGGACTTTCTTGCCGTTAAAGAATTGGTAAAAGATAAACCCTCGCCTATCTTATGTTTAGTTGGTCCACCTGGTGTCGGCAAGACTTCACTTGCTTCGTCGATTGCCAAGGCAATGAATAGGAAGTTTGTACGCGCTTCACTCGGTGGTATTAGAGACGAAGCGGAAATCAGAGGTCATAGGCGTACTTATGTCGGTGCAATGCCTGGTAGAATAATTCAAGGTCTCAAAAAGGTTGGGGCGAATAATCCTGTATTCCTGCTGGACGAAGTTGATAAAATCGGAGCGGCTGGTTATAGTGGTGATCCTTCTTCTGCCTTGCTTGAAGTCCTCGATCCTGCTCAAAACAATACTTTCAGTGACCACTACATTGACACACCTTTCGACCTGTCTCATGTACTTTGGATTGTCACTGCCAACAATCTCGGCACAATACCCAAACCTCTCCGTGATAGAATGGAAGTTATCACACTATCCAGCTATACTGAAGCCGAGAAGTATGAGATTGCAAAACGTCATTTAACTAAGCGGCAAAGGTCTGAAAATGGTTTGAGCGCTACCGATGTTAAGTTCGGCGCGGGTGTATTCCAAGAGATCATTGCCGAATATACTCGTGAAGCTGGAGTCCGTGAATTGGAAAGAATAATTGGCAAAGCTTGTCGAAAAGCAGCAAGAAAGATCGTTGAAGGTACTGAGAAGCCAATCAAAATCACAAAGAAGAATTTGACAGACTTCATTGGCAAGCCTAAATTCGTGCAGACCAAGGCAGAGAAAAAGCCACAAATTGGTGTTTCAACGGGAATGGCCTGGACTGAAGTCGGTGGAGATATTCTTCCAACTGAAGCAATCGTCCTCAAAGGCAAAGGAAAATTAATTCTAACAGGCAAACTCGGCGATGTCATGCAAGAGTCTGCCCAGGCTGGCTTGACTTACGTCAGAAGCCGTTCTGATATACTTAAACTTGAAGAGGACTTCTACGAAAAGAATGATATACATGTTCACGTTCCGGAGGGTGCAGTGCCAAAAGATGGTCCTAGCGCGGGTATTACAATGGCGACGGCGATGATCTCAGCACTCACTAAGCGCAAGGTCCGCAGTGATGTTGCAATGACAGGTGAGATCACACTTCGCGGAAATGTCCTGCCGATTGGCGGTCTCAAAGAGAAAGTCCTAGCGGCTTATCGTGAGGGTATGCACACAATCATCTTACCAAAAGAGAATACCCGCGATCTTGAAGATATACCCGAAAATGTCAGAGAAAAGTTGGAGTTCGTTCCGGTAGAGCATATGGACGAAGTATTAAAGACTGCTTTGTTGAAGTGAGTTGGAGTTTTAGCTAAATGATGGGAGTGTCTGATTTGTTTGGCAGGTTAAACGAACGTGGTTTTGCAACCTTGGAAGTCATATTGATGATAACTGTACTTGGAATACTCTCTGCTGTTGCCATTCCGCGTTTTACTGCTATAACCACATCAGCCAACACGGCAAAGGTGCAAGCGGACCTTTCAACTCTTGACACTGCCATAGCACTCTATCAAATGGATAATGGGACTCCACCTACTGATCTTAAAAATAATTTAAAAGATTATGTCGACAATATTGAAGATTTAAAACCGCCAAGTGGAAATATCTATGTAAATGGTGAGGAAAAAACGGCTTCTTCATATGATTTGAGCGATGATAAGACAAGAGCGGTTGTGCTGGTTAATAGTACTAAATATACTTCTGATAGTATTACAAAAAGTAAAAAGACAACTTAAACTATGAGACATTTGGCGATTATGAATGAACGAGGATACGCTCTCATTGAAGTGGTGTTTTTAATTGCTGTGATAGCTGTTCTCTCTGCTGTTGCAATTCCTAAAATGAGTAATGGATTGCAAATTGCACAAGCTGACTATCTAATGAAGAGTTTGTACAGTGAGTTGCGCTTCATGCAGGCAGCAAAAAGAATATCTTCATATCAAGAAGAAGACGTATTATCTGTGAGTAAACCAACAAGATCATTTATTGTTATAAGTAGCAACGACAATAAACAATATCGTATCAGACTTGATGATGACGATGAAGTGCGTAAATATAAATTGCCCTCCAATTTGTCTTTTAAAAATGATTTCTCTATTAGAATGACATATGAAGGAGTAGTATCAAATGCTAGATCCTCTAACAAAAATAGTGGAAATATAGTGTTAATAGATAATTTAAATAAACAATATAAGCCATTTATAGTATTTGATAGCGTTGGCCGAATACGCTTTTCCAACGATTAAAGGCTCTTAAAATAAAAGACCATCTCCATACGACCTTTACATGGAGATGGTTTTATATTTATACTAACATTACTTATTTTTTAAAGAATTGAATCTTATCGCCGATGCGAAGACGAGGAGGCATAGCACCTTTGACGATAATTTGACCTGGCATTGTTCCGTCCGCATTGATTACAAGCGTGCAGTGTCCTTCTTCACGAATGGTACTATTAGCAATATCTCCGACCCTGACAACTTTGAAATCAGTGTTGCCGATTTTAAGTTTGTCGCCGGCTTCAATATCAGCAGCTAGTTCAGTAATAGTGTGTTCAACAACCATATCTGCCAAATTTGGATGAAGACCTTCATTTAAAATGATAACGCTGTTATTATTGTCAAGAAATTCGCGAGCCAGTTTGCCAACCGCTGTGATAGTCGACTCATACTTAATTTCCATTATGAAACCTCCTCATAGAAATAAATTAAATTTACAATGTTATTGTAACAAAGAATAATTATTCTGTCAATTCATTTGAAAAACCTTTATCACATAGACATAAACTTACTTCTCTGATATAATGTGATTTATCATATGATAAGAGGAGGAAGAGTTTTGACTGAATTAGAAAAGTTAAAGGCTGGTCTCGAGTTTGACGTGACTGATCCTGAAGTTGATGCTTTGAAGCTCCGTGCAGTCAAGAGATGTCAAAAGCTCAACAGTATTGATGTCACTGATTATAAAACCAAGACTGAGACAATCAAGGAACTCTTTGGCAGTGTTGGTGCAAATCCGGTTGTCTTGCCGGTTTTCAACTGTGATAACGGACAAAACATTCACGTCGGTGACAACTTCTTAGCAAATTACAACGTGACAATTCTTGACATTCTTGAAGTCAGATGTGGCAATGACGTTTGGATTGGTCCGAATACATTGATAACAACTATTGGACATCCACTTAATCCAATGGGTCGTCGCAAACATCTTGGAACAGCCAAACCAGTGACGATTGGCAATGATGTCTGGATTGGCGGTAATGTGACTATCTTACCTGGCGTGAAGATCGGTAACAATGTGGTAGTTGCTGCTGGTGCAGTCGTGACAAAAAATGTTCCGGACAACTCTCTTATTGGCGGCATTCCAGCTAAAATCATCAGAGAACTTGAAAACGATGTAGATAATTAAATATCCACTATTTGTTTGAATTTATTACCATATGCTGTCGAAAGACTTTCATTGAGAAGTGTGATTTCGTCAGCATTGTTTTCTTTTTGGACGAATGCTTCGGCGGCATTTCTAGCCTTAATTAAGATATCTACGTCGCGGAATATGTCTGCAATCTTTAAATCGGGCAAACCGTGTTGTGCTTCTCCAAAGAATTGACCTGGGCCTCGAAGCTGCAAATCCTCTTCAGCAAGTTTAAATCCGTCACTTACAGTCTCCATGATCTCCAATCGTGCTTTGCTTATGTCAGACTTTGTATCTGAAATCAAAATACAATAGGACTTCTCACTTCCACGACCAACGCGCCCTCTGAGCTGGTGGAGTGTGGCAAGTCCGAACCTCTCAGCATGTTCAATGACCATTACAGAAGCATTTGGAACATCAACGCCGACCTCAACTACAGTTGTCGAGACGAGCAAATTGATTCGATTATTTCTGAAGTCTTCCATGATCTCGTCTTTCTCCTTGGGCTTGAGTTTGCCATGGAGTAGCGCGCAGTTAAAGTCTTTAAAGGTCTTTTTGCTGAGTTCCTCAAAAATCTCCTCAGCAGAGGAAACTTGTTGCAACTTCTCACTCTCGCTGCGTTCAATCAATGGGCAAACAACATAAGCCTGGCGACCGGCTGCAAGTTCTTTTCTGACAAAGTTATATATCTGTTTTCTGCCTGCCTTATGTCTGACTACTGTTTGAATTGGCTTTCTGCCAGGCGGCAGCTCTTTAATTTGCGATACATCGAGATCGCCATAGACAGTTAAAGTCATTGTGCGCGGAATTGGTGTCGCTGTCATGACCAATATATCAGGACTGAGATCAGTTTTTCGCTCAAGTTTTGCACGCTGCACTACACCAAAGCGGTGTTGTTCGTCAGTTATGACTAAACCGAGACGCTTAAACTGTACACCCTCTTCAATTAATGCATGAGTTCCGATAACAATATCAAATTCCTGATTGGCGATCTTTTCATAAGCTTCTTCACGTCGCTTCTTGGTTCTGGTGACTTGAGCAGAGAGCAGACCTACTCTCACTCCGAGAGGTTCCAATATTTTTAAAAACTTCTCGTAATGCTGCACAGCAAGTATTTCCGTAGGTGCCATGAATATACCTTGATAGCCGTTTTCAACTGTCTTGACGAGTGCCAACATTGCAACAACGGTCTTGCCAGAGCCAACATCTCCTTGAATGAGACGGCGCATTGGAGCAGAGTCTTCCATGTCTTGTATCACTTCTTCAAAGACATTCTGCTGATCACCAGTAAGCTCAAAGGGCAAACTCTCTAAAACCGATTGGACCAATTTGCCGTTGGGTTTGTGAGTGATTCCCAGTTCCTCTTCTTGCGTTTCTTTCTTTATAAGCATGAGTCCGTATTGAATAAGGAACAGCTCATTAAAAGCCAGCCTGTGTCGAGCTTCAGAGATGTCCTGCCTACTCTGTGGAAAGTGAATTGATCTAATAGCTTCATCATATGGAATTAACTCATGTTCTGCAATAATATTCTTTGGAAGAATCTCTTTCATTTTCGGCAGTCTTTCTAATAGTCCGCGCATTGTTGTTCGGAAGAATTTCTGATTGAGTGTGGCAGTAGAAGGATAGACTGGAAATATACCGAGATTTGGGTGCTCCTCTTCACCGAGAATATCAAAGGCCTGTACTGTTATCGACAACAATCTATTGCTGCCGAAAGCTTCAGAGACTTTACCCTTAACCAAAAGTTTCATGCCGTTGCTAAGTTTCTTCTTCAGATAGTCTTGATTAAACCAAGTGACCTGAATATAGTCAGTCTCGTCTTCCAAGATTGCATTAATGATCTTTAGATTGCTGCGAACCTCTCTAAAAGTGATATTAGAAAGATGTCCTACGACTATAGCAGTTTCATCAACTACTAGTTTATTCATGGGTGTTACTTCGCGCTCATCTTCATAAGCGCGTGGATAATGCGTCAAAAAATCGTAAAAATTGAAGATATTCATGTGATTTAGAGCAGCAGCCCTTCGAGGTCCTACACCCTTTAGATACATTATGTCTGTATTCAGATCAAACGCATAATTATTCATATCATTTACCTCATCCGATTGTAAACCTAAGTTTTTTTGCAGCGTTGACAATCAATCAAGTCTTTTGTATAATGAAAGCAACAGTTTACAATAAATGCATACAATTAACAAGTTCATTATAATCATACAATAAATTCATTTTACTATAAGATTTAAAATATTTCTATACTTTTCAAATATTTTTCCAATTATTTTACTACTGATTGCATTATAGGAGGGCTTTTATCTTGATTACTAAAGATATTGATGTACAGAGCATTGCTCAGAGGATCATTAAAGGTGAACGGATTCAGCGCGGTGATGATTTGAGCTTCCTGCTTGAGACACCTCTTGAGGAACTCCAAGCCGGAGCGCATGAGATTCAAACTCATTTTTGCGGTAACCATATAGACCTTTGTACAATCATCAACGGCAAAAGTGGTCGCTGCGGTGAAAACTGCAAGTATTGTGCCCAAGCGGCTTGTCACAAGACCGGTATCGAAGAGTATGGCTTTCTGCCTAAAGAGGAAATTTACAGACATGCGCTGTTGAATCAGAACGCCGGTGTCAACCGTTTTAGTATAGTCACTTCTGGCAGGGCATTGAGCGGCAAGGATTTTGACAAAGCAATCGAAGCTTACGAGTATATGAGAGATCAGTTGACTATTGACCTCTGCGCTTCTCACGGAATACTCAATCGCGAACAGTTAAAACGTCTCAGAATGGCAGGTGTAACAAGCTATCATCACAATATTGAGACTTCGCGGCGCTTCTTTCCATACATTTGTACCAGCCACACTTACGATGACAGGATCAATACAATCAAGCTGGCACAATCGGAAGGCTTCTGTGTTTGTTCTGGCGGCATTATCGGCATGGGTGAGACTTGGGAAGACCGCCTGGATATGGCGATCTCACTAAGTGAGCTTGGCATTGAGTCGATCCCAATCAATGCTCTGATGCCCGTCAAAGGTACTGCTCTTGAAGGTCGTGAGCAACTTGGTGGTGATGAAATTTTGAGGACGATTGCGCTTTTCAGATATATCAATCCAACTGCTAATATCCGCCTTGCAGCAGGCCGCAAACTGCTTCCTCAAAATGGTGCAACGGCTTTCATTAATGGTGCTTCGGCTTCAATCACCGGCGATATGCTGACAACCAGCGGTACGACAATTATTGAAGATATGAAACTATTAGAAGAGCTTTGTCTCTCAAATAAGGATACTTCCGGAAACGCAGGCATCATAGCTAGGAATAATTAAATAAATGATTTAATTGAGTATACCAGAATCCATTACACTCTATTAAAAAAAGACATTTGAACCTGTTTTTGGTGCAAAATGTCTTTTATTTTTGTGCAAGAGGTATCAAAATTTTTACAACAGTGCCGCCGCCTTCGCGTGGATAAATTGTCAAATTTCCTCCGCAAAATATTTCAAGCCGCTTTTTTATGTTTTTTAACGCAAAATTTTCTTTATTTCCGTCAAATTTAAATCCAACTCCGTCATCTTCAACAATAATCATGCTGCCGGATTCTGTTTCACGAGTTAAAATTAAAATATGCAATGGTCCTGAGTCTGGATCAAGCCCGTGTTTTACTGAATTTTCTACTATCGGCTGCAATGTAAGTGGCGGAATTTTAAAATTTATGTGCGGCGTGTCATACTCAACGAATAAATTTTCTTCAAATTGAACTTGCTCTATTGATAAATAGGCTTTTGCATGCTCCAATTCTTCAG
The DNA here is from genome assembly GCA_017475745.1 of Selenomonadaceae bacterium. Taxonomy (GTDB): domain Bacteria; phylum Bacillota; class Negativicutes; order Selenomonadales; family Selenomonadaceae; genus Quinella. Next base: position 326 of record JAFVEZ010000018.1, on the reverse strand, counting down.
AAAATAAAATCGTCCCTTCGCAAGCTATAGCCGTAAAATTTTTTCGCAAATAATTTGTAAATTCCAGCGTAACTTTTTGCGCTTGTTCAGGATTTTGCGAACATAAATAGTAAATACTCGTCATCGTGTTGTAAATAAAGTGCGGACGCATTTGCAAAATCAAAATATTTGCTTGCTGATTAACAATTTCTCTCTGCTGCTTGAAAAATTCATTCACATAATCAGAAAAAACTATTGCCACCATTTCTGATGTAGAAAAAATTATTCCAAATGCCATAACAAATTCAGCAAAATTTACTTCGTCAAACATTGCTTGAATCAGCGTC
>JAFVEZ010000017.1 GCA_017475745.1 Selenomonadaceae bacterium | reverse complement strand
GTGATACCACGCTCACGCTCTTCAGGAGCCTTATCAATGTTTGCAAAGTCAACAATCTGGTTGGTTGCGGAAGGCAATCTCTGAGCTAATACCTTAGTGATAGCTGCAGTCAGAGTGGTCTTGCCGTGGTCGATATGACCAATGGTACCGATATTAACGTGCGGTTTGGAACGGTCAAATTTTTGTTTTGCCATTTAAATATTCCTCCTAAATTTAATGCGTAGAATAACATTGTTACGCAATACTAATTACATTATATCATTCGCCTTTATTCTTGGCAATAATGGCGTCGGAAATTGTCTTTGGAACTTCATCGTAATAAGCAACTTCCATTGAGTAGTTGCCGCGACCTTGAGTCTTTGATCTTAGATCAGTTGAATAACCGAACATGCTGGAGAGCGGCACAAATCCTCTTATAACCTGCACTCCACCGCGCGGCTCCATACCATCAATGCGACCGCGTCTGGAGTTCAAATCACCAATGACATCGCCCATGTACTCTTCCGGAACAGTAACCTCCACTTTCACATAAGGCTCAAGCAACACTGGATTTGCCTTTTCTGCAGCATTCTTGAAAGCGATTGATCCAGCAATTTTGAAGGCCGCTTCAGAAGAGTCGACTTCGTGGAAGCTGCCGTCATAGACTGTAGCCTTGACATCAACCAGCGGATAACCAGCAAGTATACCATTTTCCATAGCCTGCTTGATACCAGCTTCGATTTGATTGATGTATTCCTTCGTAATGACACCGCCGACGATCTTACTTTCAAATTCAAAGCCAGCTCCAACTTCATTAGGTTCGATCTCGATCCAGCAGTGACCATATTGACCATGACCGCCGCTCTGACGAACGAACTTACCTTCAGCCTTAGAGGACTTGCGAATCGTCTCGCGATAGGCAACTTGTGGCTCACCGACTTTACAGTCGACTTTGAATTCACGAAGCATTCTATCAACGATAATCTGTAAATGAAGCTCACCCATACCAGAGATAATGACCTGTCCAGTCTCGGCATCAGTGCGGACCTTGAAAGTCGGGTCTTCTTCTGCCAACTTCTGAAGTGCAATTCCCATTTTTTCTTGGTCGTTCTTTGTTGCAGGTTCAACAGCAACGCTGATAACCGGATCTGGAAAGTTCATTGACTCCAGAATGATCGGCTTGTTCTCATCACAGAGAGTATCGCCTGTAGTGGTATCTTTGAGACCGACGGCAGCAGCAATATCACCGCTATAGACTATATCAATTTCTTTACGATTATTGGCATGCATTTGAAGTATACGACCAATGCGCTCTTTTTTACCCTTAGTGGCGTTGTAGACGTAAGAGCCAGAAGTGAGAGTACCGGAGTAAACGCGGAAGAATGCAAGTTTGCCAACGTACGGATCAGTCATGATCTTGAAAGCGAGAGCTGCAAACGGTTCTTCATCGCTTGAAGGTCTCTCATCAGTTTTCTCCGTTTCTGGATTAGTACCTTGAATCGGTGGAATGTCCGTCGGTGCAGGCATATAATCAACAATCGCATCAAGAAGAGGTTGAACACCGCGGTTTTTGTAAGAAGTTCCACAGGTGACTGGTGTCATCTCGCAGTCAATAGTTGCCTTTCTAATGACTTTCTTGATCTCGTCAACGCTAACCTCTTCACCGCTGAGATATTTCTCCATGAACTCATCGTCACATTCAGCGCAAGCCTCAAGGAGTTTATCGCGATACTCTTCAGCGATCTCTCTCATATCGTCAGGGATTTCTATCTCATCAGCAACCTTACCAAGATCATCTTCATATACAATAGATTCCATCTTGACAAGATCGACAATACCTTCAAATGTATCTTCAGCGCCAATCGGCAACTGAATTGGAACAGCGTTAGTGTGGAGACGATCTCTCATCATCTGAATGACGTTGAAGAAGTCCGCGCCGGTGATGTCCATCTTGTTGACGTAAGCCATACGCGGGACACTGTAACGCTCTGCTTGACGCCAAACCGTCTCTGTTTGAGGTTCAACACCACCGCGAGCAGTGAGTATAGCAACAGCGCCATCAAGGACACGCAGAGAACGCTCAACTTCAACGGTGAAATCAACGTGGCCCGGAGTATCAATGATGTTAATTCGGTGACCTTTCCAGTGACAGGTTGTAGCAGCTGAGGTTATCGTGATTCCACGTTCTTGTTCTTGAACCATCCAGTCCATGGTAGCAGCGCCATCATGAACCTCACCAATCTTATGATTGATTCCAGTGTAGAAAAGAATACGTTCGGTAGTAGTAGTTTTACCGGCGTCAATATGCGCCATAATACCAATATTTCGGGTATTTTCAAGTGAAAATTCTCTTGCCAAACGCCTCACCACCTGTAGTGAGCGAACGCCTTGTTAGCCTCAGCCATCTTGTGAGTGTCCTCTTTCTTTTTGATTGAGGCTCCGGTGTTGTTGGCAGCGTCGAGGAGTTCGCCGGAGAGACGTGCGTCCATAGTTTTTTCTGAACGCAGTCTCGCATAATTGACAAGCCAGCGAATACCAAGAGTCATACGGCGATCTGGTCTGACTTCAACAGGCACCTGGTAGTTAGCACCGCCAACACGACGAGCGCGAACTTCCAACACCGGCATGACATTTTTAAGAGCAGTCTCAAATACCTCGAGGGGATCCTTACCGGACTTATCTTTAATGATATTAAAAGCGTCATATACAACGCGCTGAGCGACTGATTTCTTGCCCGAAAGCATGACTTTGTTAATAAATTTTGAAACTGTATTGGAATTGTAAACAGGATCAGGTAAGACATCACGCTTAGGCACAGAACCTTTCCTAGGCATTAACAAACCTCCTAACTAATCAAGAATTGAGTTTAATTTCTCTACATTCCTAATTACTTTTTCTTCGCTTTAGCTTTCTTGGCTCCATACTTTGAGCGAGACTGGTTACGATCAGAAACGCCGGCAGTATCAAGAGTACCGCGAATTATATGATAACGAACGCCAGGCAGATCCTTAACACGACCGCCGCGTATTAAAACAACGCTATGCTCCTGGAGATTGTGACCAATTCCGGGAATGTAAGCGGTAACTTCAATAGAGTTAGTCAAGCGAACACGCGCAACCTTTCTCAGAGCGGAGTTCGGCTTTTTAGGAGTAGTGGTATAAACACGAGTGCAGACACCGCGTTTTTGAGGGCATTCCTTCAACGCAGGCGCTGTGGATTTCTCCACCAAACTCTCACGACTTTTTCTGACCAACTGATTTATTGTAGGCACATTTAAGCCTCCTTTCTTTTGCACAAATCATTTTTTCAAATGCGTGGTAATATTAACACTAAAAAAAAGTCTTGTCAATACTTATTTTTTAAAGATTTTCATATACACGTCGTCTTGAGGTTCTTTATTTTAAATTTGACAAAATTTTTGACCTAAGATGTTAAAATATCCGAAGGAAAGAGGTGAGATTGCTGCTCACACATAAAATCGTTTATTATTGAGCAGCATAATGTTTTGTACGATTTTTTTAAATTGATATTTCACATAGAATTTTTTCTAGTTCCTATCATTGCAGGATTTTTAACTAGAGCAGTCATCAAGGGAAAAGACAAAAGACCATATGTAATAGCACTGATCACAAGCAGCATAATGTTTGTACTAGCATTTGTTGGTGTCTATGTCAATTCTGCACCAGAAATTCGTGCTTCAATGCAAGCAGAGTTTACAAAGTCCATATCGTTTGAAGAATGATAGGTTGATCATTCAACTGAACCGAGACCAAAATTTTGGATAGCTCCTTGAGAGTTACGCCAATTTTTTTTAACTTTTACCCAAAGATCAAGATAGACTTTCGTTCCAATTAGCATTTCAATTTCCGGTCTTGCAAGTTTTCCTGCATTTTTGAGCATTTCGCCATTTTTGCCAATAATTATACCTTTCTGTGAATCACGTTCAACATATATAGTAGCTCTTATATAAGTATCACCGTTATTTCGTTTTTTCATCTCGTCAATGTCGACGGCGATTGAGTGAGGAACCTCATCTTCAGTTGAATGTAATAATTTTTCGCGAACAAGCTCAGCGATAATCAACCTTTCCGGCTGATCCGTCACCATATCTGCAGGATAGTATTGAGGTCCTTCGGGTAGATATTTTTTTGCTTCAATTATTAAATTATCGACGTTTGTACCATCAAGCGCACTAATCGGAACAACTGCAACAAAGTTATATTTATCGGAATAACTCGAAATTATCGGAAGAGACTGCTCACGACCAATGAGATCAAGTTTATTGATGACGAGAATTACAGGGCGCTTCGTCGTATTCAGACGATCAATAATGTACTTCTCACCGCCGCCGAATTTTTCGGTTGCATCAACAACGAATAATATCACATCAACCTCTTTGAGTGTTCCTTCAGCGGCTTTGAGCATATATTCACCAAGCTTATGCTTAGGCTTGTGAATACCAGGAGTATCAAGAAATATCATCTGAGCATCTTCCATGTTGAAAATACATTGAATACGTGAGCGTGTGGTCTGCGGCTTATTAGACATTATTGCAATTTTCTGTCCGATAATATGGTTGATTAATGTTGACTTACCAACATTTGGACGACCTATCACGGCAACAAATCCTGATTTATACTTTTCCAAATTTATCCCTCCAATATAATATTTACAAAATTCCGTTGACTGTATGAAAATTGTATGATAGAATGATTTTGCACCAACAATGGCAGGCGGTCGATACTTAGCTCCAGATTTGGGGTGATGGTATGAACAAGATTAAATTTGCCGTGATCGTTATGATCATCTTCGCGGTTCTTGTCTTTACATCAAAAGTAGCCGCCTAGTCTCAACCTAGACGACTACTCACCAGTTATGTCCTTCGCGACTACAAAATATAAATATGGGGCTGACCACTGTCGATGCAGTTGACGCTTTGTTCACGCAAGGCGTCTTTCTTTATACATTGTATCATATTTAACTTACTTGTCAACCACTTGTTTTGGATACAATTCAAACCACTATTGCAACCTAAATTTTTCTGTGATTGCACACCATTACAGAAGATCTTTATTCACGATATTCATTAAAATTGGAAACTGGCAATTCTAGCTTCAAGTGCTTTAATCTTTTCTTCTGCAGCGGCGAGTTTGTCACGTTCAGCTTTGACGACGGCTTCCGGTGCCTTGCTAATGAAGCGCTCATTGTTGAGTTTACTCTGTGTTGATTCAATGCTCTTTTTGAGCTTATCCAGTTCCTTTTGAAGTCTTGCAACTTCTTTTTCAACATCAATCAATCCAGCAAGTGGCAAGAATATCTCAATACCCTCAACGACGCCACTGAGTGCATGTTCCGGCTTACTGTCTTCACTCTTCAGGAATTTGATAGGCTCCGCTGCCGCCAACTTGTTGAGGTATATTTCATTCAACTTGATGACCTCTTCAAGGGTTGTATCAGTAATATGAAGTACAACCGTACTCTGCTTCTTCGGCTGTACACCGACTTCAGCTCGAAGGTTACGAATCGTCTTAATAGTCTCCATAATCGCACTCATTGACTTTTCGGATATCTCATCAACAGTGCCACCATTAACCCAAGGCGCAATCATTATGCTTTCACCCTCGTGTGGAAGCTTCTGCCAAATCTCCTCAGTCAAGAATGGCATAAACGGGTGCAAAAGTCTCAATGTTTTCTCAAGCACAGTCGATAGTACGTAAAGTGCGGTTTGCTTGGATTTAAGATCATCGCCGTAGAGTCTCGATTTGGTAAGTTCAATATACCAATCGCAGTACTCCGACCAAAGAAACTCATAAATCATTCGCCCTGCTTCACCAAGTTCAAACTTGTCGAGATTGGCAGTTACGCCCTGTGCAGTTTTTGCAAGACGTGAGAGTATCCATTTGTCAGCGAGAGTGTAATCCTTATCACTTGGCTTGAATGACTTATCAAAGCCTTCAAGATTCATTAACAAATAGCGTGAAGCATTCCAAATCTTATTAGCGAAGTTGCGGGCACTTTCGACACGCTCCTCATAGAATCTCATGTCATTGCCAGGCGTGTTGCCGGTTATCAGCATGAAGCGAAGAGTATCGGCACCGAACTTGTCGATAATTTCAACCGGATCAATGCCGTTGCCAAGAGATTTGGACATTTTACGCCCGTAGCGATCTCTAATAAGTCCGTGTATGAAGACGTAACGGAACGGCACATCGCCGCCGAATTTAAGACCCATCATTACCATGCGTGCAACCCAGAAGAAGATTATGTCATAGCCGGTGACAAGCACACTCGTTGGGTAGAATTTCTTTAACTCTGCTGTCTGCTCCGGCCAACCCATAGTCTCAAATGGCCAGAGCGCAGAACTAAACCAAGTATCAAGAACATCTTCGTCTTGGTGGATATTATGACTGTGGCAGTGCGGACATTCATTGAGGTCAACACGCGATACAGAGGTCTTGCCGCAGTCGTCGCAATACCAAGCAGGAATCCGATGTCCCCACCAGAGTTGACGACTTATACACCAATCGCGGATATTTTCCAACCAATTCTCGTAAATCTTCGTAAATCTCTCCGGCACAAACTTGATTCTACCGTCGCGGACAGCTTCAATCGCAGGCTTTGCAAGTGTATCCATTTTGACAAACCACTGCTTAGAGATAAGCGGCTCAACTGTAGTGTGGCAACGTGAACAATGTCCTACTGCATGCTCATGATCTTCAGTAGAGACTAGCACTCCGGCAGCTTCCAGATCAGCAACTATCTGTTTGCGACATTCATAACGATCAAGACCACTATATTTGCCAAGTCCTTCGCTCATTGTGCCATCATTTTCAATGACTTTGACTTGTTCAAGGTTGTGGCGCTGTCCCATCTCAAAGTCGTTGGGATCGTGGGCAGGAGTGACCTTGACGGCACCGGTACCAAACTCACGATCGACGTACTCATCAGCAAATAATTTAATCTTGCGGCCAACAAGCGGCAGAATCAAAGTTTTGCCAACAAGGTCCTTATAGCGCTCATCATCAGGATGAACAGCAACACCAGTATCACCAAGCATGGTTTCAGGACGAGTGGTAGCAACTTCAACATATCCGCTGCCGTCTTCAAATGGATAGCGCAAATGCCAAAGGTGTCCCTGTTCCATCTCATGCTCAACCTCGATATCCGAGAGTGCTGTGTTACAATGTGGGCACCAGTTGGTAATTCGAGTGCCACGATAGATTAAACCCTCTTCGTAAAGACTGACGAAGACTTCACGAACGGCCTTGCTGCAGCCCTCGTCCATTGTGAAACGCTCACGATCCCAATCACAACTTGAACCGAGACTTCTAAGCTGATACATTATACGGCTACCGAACTTTTCTTTCCAAGCCCAAACACGTTTCAGAAACTCCTCACGACCTAGGTCATAGCGACTGACGCCTTCTTCTTTGCGAAGAGATTCCTCAACGCGCGCTTGAGTTGCAATTCCGGCGTGGTCGCAACCTGGCATCCAGAGAGTATTGTGTCCACACATTCTGTGATAACGAATTAGAATATCCTGCAAGGTCTCGTCAAGGGCATGTCCCATGTGAAGCTGACCGGTGACATTCGGCGGTGGTATGACTATACTATAAGGTTCACCCTTATCGTTGACATCAGCGTGAAAGAACTTACTTTTCTCCCAAAACTCATAATTCTTCTTCTCAAAGTTCTGCGGCTCATACACTTTCGATATATTATTCTCCATTAATTAAGCCTCCTGAATTGTAATGTAGATAATTGTAACATTCAAAAGCAAAGTTTTCAAGATATAATTTGAGATTATCATTTAATGCTTGACAATTAATATAGTAATCCTTAAAATAAACTCATATTGAGTTAACGGAGGAATGATCGTGTTACTGGTAATTGATATTGGCAACAGCAATATAGTGATGGGTACTTATGTAGGTAAGGAATTAATGAAACACTGGAGAGTCTCGACAGATAGACAGAAGACGGGCGACGAATATGGAATACTCATCAACGATTTGTTCAGATATCAAGGAATAGAACTCACAGATATCAAGGATATCATCATCTCCTCGGTTGTGCCACCGTTGGTCGTGCCGTTTATGAAGATGTGTGAGCGTTACTTTAAGATTAAACCGCTGTTAGTTGGTCCAGGTATGAAGACCGGTATTGTACTTCACTATGAAAACCCGCGCGCAATAGGTGCAGACAGAATCGTCAATGTAGTCGGTGCTTTTGATCAATATGGTGGCCCTGCTATAGTCATTGATATTGGCACAGCAACCACTTTTGACGTTATCAATGAAAATGGCGACTTTATGGGTGGCGTTATAGCTCCTGGAATAATGGCATCGAGTGAGGCGCTCATCAGCTCCACCGCCAAGCTGCCAGGTGTTGAACTTGTCACTCCAAAGAATATAATCTGCCATAACACTATCCATGGTATGCAGGCAGGTATCATCTTCGGCTATGTAGGTCAGATTGATGAGATAGTGAGACGTATTAAAGTCGAATATGGCTCCGATCAAATGAAGGTTATTGCAACCGGCGGTATGGCAACGATGATATATAAGGAATCAAATACAATAGATAAAATAGATCACTTCTTGACACTCAATGGGTTGAGAGTCCTATACGAAAGGAATAAAACTTGAAACTATTAATAAAAAATTTCTATGAAAAATTTGTATTGTGTGATATAATTATAGAAAAGGCTTTTTATTAGCCTTTTTTAGTTGGTTTAAGTCTATAAACTTCGTTCAGTATAAAAGTGACGAAGATAGACAACATTCCCAACAAAAAAATTGACTTGGAGAGATAAATATGTCAACAGTAGTTATAACAGGTACTCAATGGGGTGACGAGGGTAAAGGTAAGATTGTAGATTACCTCGCTCAACAGGCGGATACAGTTGTTCGCTTCCAAGGTGGCAGTAACGCTGGTCACACTGTCGCAGTAAACGGCGAAGAGTATAAGCTTCGCTTATTACCTTCGGGTATTTTGTACAAAGGTACTCACTGCGTTATTGGCAATGGTGTTGTTGTTGATCCTCAATGTATGCTTGAAGAAATGGACGCAATGACGGCAAAGGGCATTGATGTCAGTGGTATTCGTCTATCTAATCGCGCCCATGTTGTCCTGCCGTACCACAAGATCATTGACGGTCTGGGTGATGAAGGTCGCGGCGCGAATAAAATCGGCACTACCAAGCGCGGTATTGGTCCCTGCTACATTGATCGTGATGATCGAATCGGTATAAGAGTTTGCGATCTGATTGACAAAGAAGAATTTGCCAAGAAACTCAAGGAGATTTTGCCATCGAAGAATGTAATCCTTGAAAAAATTTACAATCATAAGCCACTTGATTATGATGAGGTGCTGAAGGAGTATGAGGAATACGCCGATCACCTGCGCCCATATGTCTGTGATACGATTGCACTGCTCAATGAAGAGATAGACGCCAATCGTAAAATTCTCTTTGAAGGCGCCCAAGCAACTATGCTCGACATTGACTATGGTACTTATCCTTATGTGACGGCGAGTCACCCTATCAGTGGCGGTGTAACAGTAGGTGCGGGTGTCGCTCCGAAGAAAATTGGTAATGTTGTCGGCGTCGTCAAGGCTTACTGCACTCGCGTTGGAGAAGGTCCATTCCCAACGGAACAGCTCAACGAAATTGGTGACAAGCTCCGTGACGCCGGCCACGAATACGGAACCGTTACGGGGCGTCCGCGTCGTACGGGTTGGCTTGATTCTTGCGTTGTCAGATATGCCGGTCTGCTTTCGGGCATTGACTATATGGCGATCACCCGTCTGGACATTCTCGATAGCTTCGATAAGATCAAGATGTGTGTCAACTATAAATATAACGGTGAAATTCTTAACGAGATGCCTGCCTCACTTAAAGTACTAGCTGCCGTTGAGCCGGTTTATGAGACTTTTGATGGCTGGAAGACGGATATTAGTAAGATTCGTAGTTATGATGAACTGCCTGAAAATGCCAAGAAGTACATAAAGCGCATGGCGGAAGTCACCAATATCAAGATCGGTATCGTCTCTGTAGGTCCGAATAGAGATCAGACAATCGTCGTTGCTAAGGATATATTTTAAATATGGAAAACTATAAAGTATTTGTCGATACTCACTGTCATCTTGATGATCCTCAATTTGCTGAAGATTTGAACGAAGTGATCGAGCGAGCAAAAGCAATCGGCGTCACTCGAATCATAAATTTCGGTGGAGACTTTCAAACTTCTATTAACGCTGTCAACCTCACTAAGTATGAGGGTTTGTTCGCCGGTGTCGGTATTCACCCTGAAGAGATTGACGACGCAATAAATAGATTTGATTACACCACTGAACTTGCCGAACTAGCGCAGAAGAATAAGGTTGTTGCCATTGGTGAGATTGGTTTGGACTATCACTGGGAGAAGGACACCAAGCGCCGTGAGTTGCAGCAGAAAGTATTTATCGAACAGCTTGATATTGCCCGTCAATTCAATCTTCCAATCTGTGTACACGATCGAGAAGCCCACGGCGACACATTGAAGATTCTCAAAGCTGAAGCTAAGAATTTACGTGGAGTGCTGCACTGCTTCAGCGGTTCATTAGAGATGGCAAAGGAAATCTGGAAATTGGGCTGGCTGATCGGTGTTGATGGCCCTCTGACATTCAAAAATTCTGCCAAATTGCCCGATATTGTTAAGGCAACTCCAGCGGACATGCTCCTCATTGAAACAGATGCGCCTTATCTTGCACCTACACCTCACCGCGGAAAGCGCAACGAACCCTCTTATGTCGTTGAAGTCGCAAAGAAAATAGCAGAAGTTCGAGGAATAAATCTTGAAGAAGTGGCAAGAATCACAACTCAAAATGCAGAAAACCTCTACAATATTGTACAAGGTGGTCGATGATGTTTATAGATGAGCTGAAAGCGGCTGCCGAGAAGTTCAATATAGAGTTAAACGATAATCAATTAGAGAAATTTGATATCTTCTATGACCTGGTTGTCGAGTGGAATAACAAAGTTAATCTTACAGCTATAACTGATCCAAGTGACTTTGCCATTAAACACATCATTGATTCCATTTCGATTTGGAATGATGACAAGTTTCAAAGTGTCGAGAGTATGATTGACGTTGGCACAGGTGCAGGATTTCCTGGTATACCGCTGAAGATTTACAGACCTCACATCAAAGTCACTCTGCTAGATTCCTTGGCGAAGAGGATTAACTTCTTGAGAGCGGCTGTTGACCTTCTACAACTTGAGAATGTTGAGCTTATTCACAGTCGTGCTGAAGACGCCGCTCACAGTTCTGCACTTCGTGAGACTTTTGATTTGGCAGTATCTCGTGCTGTAGCGAGGTTGAATATTCTTGCTGAATATTGTGTGCCTTTTGTGAGAGTGCATGGCTACTTTGCAGCGTTGAAAGGCTCCAACATTAAAGAGGAACTTCAAGACGCCAAGGGTGCTGTCAAATTACTTGGTGGTAAAGATGTTGAATGTATTAAGATAATACTGCCAAACGACAATGAGCGAAACTTAATCTATATAAAGAAGGCTTCAAAAACTGTCGGTAAATATCCACGCAAAGCAGGAGTGCCGGAGAGAAAGCCTTTGAAATAGGGTAGCAGATAGTGGACAGTAGTTAGCAGATAGTTCAAGTGCCAACAAACACCCCAAATTGCGGCGTAGTACTATGATAGCAGAAATTACTAACTACTAACCGCTGATTACTAACCACTACAAAGATTGGAGTTGTAAGTATTGAAGATAATATTAACCGGTGACAGACCTACCGGCAAATTACATTTAGGGCATTATGTCGGGAGCTTGCGAGAACGCGTTCGACTGCAAGACAGCGGTGAATTTGATGAAATTTATATAATGATAGCTGACGCGCAAGCTCTCACAGATCACGCAGGAACACCGGCCACTGTCCGTGAGAATATTTTAGAGGTGGCGCTGGACTACTTAGGTGTTGGTCTTGATCCTAAAAAAATCAACCATATTCATTCAGTCGCAGGTACCAGAACTCTTTGAGTTGACATCTTATTATATGAATCTCGTCACCGTGTCGAGATTGGAGCGCAACCCTACTGTCAAGGCTGAGATCGCTCAGAAGAACTTCGAGACGAGTATACCGGCTGGTTTCCTCTGCTACCCAATAAGTCAAGCAGCTGATATAACTGCTTTCGACGCTACTACTGTACCTGTTGGTGAAGATCAAGCACCTATGTTGGAGCAGACCCGTGAGATCGTTCGCAAGTTTAATGATGTCTACGGCAACGGTCAAGAAGTGCTGATTGAGCCTGATATACTGTTGCCATCCAATAACGTTTGCAAGCGACTGCCTGGTCTCGATGGCAAGGCAAAGATGAGCAAGACTCTTGGCAACTGCATCTATCTCAGTGATACTTCTGATGATGTCGCCAAGAAGGTTCAAACAATGTACACCGATCCGACACATATCAAAGTCAGCGATCCCGGACACATTGAAGGCAACGTCGTTTTTACCTACCTTGACGCTTTCTGCACAGATACTGCAACGGTTAGTGAAATGAAAGAACACTACCAGCGCGGCGGTCTCGGTGATGTCAAAGTCAAAAAGTACCTACTGTCTGTTCTTGAAGAAATGCTTAATCCTATTCGTGAGCGCCGTAAACAATATGAGGGCGATCCTACTGAGGTTATGTCAATGCTCAAAGTTGGAACAGCCAAGGCTAGGGAAAAAGCTTCCACTGTCTTGAGTAGAGTTAAGCAGGCAATGAAGATAGACTACTTCGCATAATGAAAGGGTGAAATAAATTGTTGACATTTCTAATGGTATTAGATGCGATTGTTGCCATCGGATTGGTGGCGGCAGTTCTCGGACAGGAGCCAAAGTCCGCCGGCATGGGCGGTATGGACGGCGGCGGTGATACAGTATTCAGCGGCAAGGCACGCGGCATGGACGCATTATTGGCGCGTGTTACAGTCGTATTTGCAATATTATTTGCCATAATAACACTTGTTATAGCAAAGATGACTTCTTGATTGGCAGGTGAGGCCTATGATAATACCTGGCGCGGAGCCATTCTTTTTACAGGGCGGCAGTCATGGTGTGTTGTTGATTCATGGCTTTACCGGCAATCCGGCAGAACTTCTCTTAATGGGTAGACATTTGCAGTCACAAGGATTCACTGTCCTTGGTGTCAGATTGGCAGGGCATGGAACTAACGAGAAAGACATGGCACATATGACTAAAGATGATTGGATAGCTTCAACACTTGACGGATATTCAATCCTGCGTGACTGCTGCGAGATGATTTCGGTTGTCGGACACTCAATGGGGGCACTACTTTCATTGCACTTGGCTGCCATGTTAAAGATTGATGTACATCGACTTGTAACATTGGCACCGCCCATCTTTATTGACGAATCACTTAACCTACATTTACTGCCACCACGTGAACAATCTCAAGGGCGATTTGTAAGAAAGGCTCGACGGAACTTAAAAAATGTGCCGTCCGCTGTCAATCGAACTTACAGATCAATGCCTTTGATCTCTATTCACGAGCTACTAGACTTGATTGAAATTGTTAAGACTGAACTGTCAAAGATAAAAATTCCGATATTGATTCTCCAAGGCAAAGAAGATAGAACTGTAAAGATAAAGAGTGCAGATTATATCTATAAAAACGTTGCTTCAATAGAAAAGCAAGTTAAACTAATGAGTAATATGGGACACTTGTTGCCACTGAGAGAGGGTAGAGATGAGATATTTGAGATTACTTTAGAGTTCTTGAGGCAGGATATATCATGATAGGTTATTTAAATGGAACAGTAAAGTTTATCTTTGATGACAACTGTATTGTGGACGTTCATGGCGTCGGCTATCGAGTTTATATCGACAGCCGTACTCTTGAAAGTCTCAACAAAGGACAGGAGATTGAGCTATTCATTCATACTGCTGTTCGAGAAGATTCAATAACCCTTTACGGCTTCAAAAGTCAGACTGATTATGAACTCTTCGCTCAACTCATTACAGTTAGTGGGATTGGCGCTAGGACTGCGCTGAATATTTTAGCTAAGATGTCATCGAAAGATTTGGCAATGGCGATCTGGCAAAAGAATGTCACTGCCTTGACAAATCTGCCTGGCATTGGCAAAAAGTCAGCTCAAAGATTAATATTGGAGCTTAAAGATAAAATTTCCACTAACAGTATGGTTGATGATGATTCCGAATGGATGCAGTCTGATGAAAAGGGCAATCCGCTTGAGGAAGCGTCCGAGGCTTTGTCAGCTTTGGGTTATACTTCTGCAGAGATTGCCGAAGTTTTCAGCAAGGCTAAGAAGTCGATGTCAACGGAAGAGCTTGTCAAGTTTGCACTCAAAGAACTCAACCGATTTGGGAAGTGATAGATGTGAGAGTTGACGTTTCTGCTTACTTGCTGGTGGGTCCTGAGAATACAAATGGACAACCCGTTGAAGAAGTCGTCAGATCTGCCCTCAATGCCGAATTTACCTGTATTCAACTGAGATCGAAGGTCGTCTCCGCCCGTGAATTGATTTATCTTGCTTCAAAGTGTGCTAATGTCATTGCTGAACTCAACAAGAGTGAGACGGTCGCACTGCTCATTGATGACAGACTTGATGTGGCACTTGCAGCGATAGCTGAAGGTATTAAGGTCGATGGCGTTCACGTTGGACAAGATGATATTTCGCCAAATATTTGCAGGAAGTATCTTGGAAGCGATGCTATTGTCGGATTTACTCCGCGCAAACAGAATATGATTGACTATGTCAAAACTCACGACTTAAGTGATGTTGACTACCTTGGTGTCGGCCCGCTTCACGAATCTAAGAGCAAACCCGAAGCAGGGCGCCAAAAAGATGGATCTGTTATAACGCGTACTCTTGAGGAACTTGAGACACTCGTAAAGATTAGTCCTGTTCCAGTGGTTGTAGGTGGCGGAGTTACGGTTAAAGATTTGCCGAAGATAGCTCAAACTGGCGCGAATGGCTTCTTTGTGATATCTGCGGTTGCTGGTGCTGTAGATTCATATCTCGCTGCTAAAGATTTAGTAAAAGCTTGGCAGCGTTGTTTATAAATTAATTTGAGAGGAAGATATAAATGATTAAAAGAGCATTAATAAGTGTTTCCAAAAAGTTTGGTGTCGTTGAATTTGCAAAGAAGATCGTTAAATCTGGCGTAGAGATTATCAGTACTGGTGGCACAATGAGAGCACTCAGAGCTGCGGGTATTCCTGTTACGTATGTCAGCGATTTGACAGGTTTTCCTGAGATTATGGACGGTAGAGTCAAGACCTTGAATCCTGCAATCCACGGCGGCATCTTGGCAGTCCGCGACAATCCTGAGCATGTCAAACAAATGGAAGAGAACAATATCAAGCCGATTGATATGGTCGTTGTAAATCTTTACCCATTCAAGGAGACTATTGCCAAGCCTGATGTCACAATGGCAGAAGCTATTGAGAATATCGACATAGGTGGTCCTGCAATGATCCGTGCTGCAGCGAAGAACTTCAAATATGTGACAGTTATTACCGACCCAGATCGCTACGATACGGTTGCTGAGATGATCGCCAAAGACGGCGAAGTGAGCTATGACTTTAGATATAAGCTTGCTCTGGAAGCATTTGCTCATACAACCGACTACGACGCCGCTATCACAAAGTATTTGAGTGAAAAGTTATGAGAGAAGTATTCTTTCTGTTACTGATTTTGTCAATAATCACCGTTATGGGCTGTGTTACTGCATTTATGCTTGCTAATCTAATTAAGCTCAACATACCAACCAAGAAGGTTATCCGCGTAGCTATAGGAAGCGTTATTTTGTTTGTTATCTCGACAGTCCTTCTGGTGGTGACAAAGTAGCTGGTGATAAGATGTCAAGCGAATTGACAGTTTTATTAGAGAATACCAAGCCGAAGCAATCACCATTTGAAGTTGAGCATGGCCTGTCAATCTATGTCAAAACCAATTATTCGACGTTCTTATTTGATTGCGGTCATACAGGATTTGCCTTCTCAAATGCCGCTTTGATAAATGTCGATCTTTCTAAAGTAGAATTTGTAGTGTTAAGCCATTCGCATTACGATCATGCTGGTGGCTTTCCTACTCTTCATCAGTACGTGACACCCAAAACTTTGTTTACAGGTCGCAACTTCTGGCGTGAAAAGTTCTCATATAATGTCGATAACAATGAGTATAAATATCGCGGCTGTGGTTTCACTGAGACAGAATTATTGAAGTGGAATATCAGGCAGATTGTATGTGAAGATGTCATTAAACTTGACAATGATACTTGGTTGATTGGCAATATCATTCGGAAGTATGACTTTGAAACTATATCGAAGAAGTTTGTTTGTGGTAAAGACAAGTGCCTTGATGACTTCAGCGATGAGATTGTATTGGTGCTGCGTGAAAGTGATGGTGTTACAGTAGTCACAGGCTGTGCTCATAACGGCATTGTAAATATTGTGGCAACTGTTGGACAACGATTAAATCTGCCAATATACAGCATTATCGGCGGTATACATCTTAAAGGTGCTTCTTCTGAACGAATTGATAGAACTTTGAGTGAATTGAAAGCTCTTAGCGTGCAGCGACTAGCACTGTGTCACTGCTCTGGCGAGGAAGTCCATAAATTTATTAATCAGACTGACTTTGTAAATAGCAGGATTTCAACGGGCAGTCGTATAAATATTAAATAGACGAGGAAAGTTATGCTATTTCTTCATACATTACAACATTTCACGGTTGACGGAATATGTGGCGCCGTACTTGCTGCTTATGCCGTCAATGAATCTTATTTTGAACCTATAGCATATTATTTCGGATTATATAATCTTATTGCTTTTGGTTCTCAATGGTTAATTGGATATTTACTCGATAGGAAATTTAATCTAATAGGCCATGCCTTTCTTGTGTCGTTGATAACTTTAGCTCTTGGCACTATATCAGAACTTGGTATTCTATGCCAAACCATACTTCTTGGCATAGGGAACAGTCTCTTTCATGTTGCAGGCGGCAGTTTAGTTTTGCGTAAATATAAGACTTACAAGGAGCTTGGTATTTTTGTTTCGAGTGGTGCTATTGGGCTTGCCTTAGGATTGAATCTACTGTGTAATGCTATAGTGTTCTTGCTGTTCTACGCTGCAATAACTTTGATTGTATTCTATCGTCTTCGGAGAGGTCATGTTGATATTGAGGTGCAATCAGAAGCCATAGATAATAAATATGTTGGTTTTCCACTTATCGCAATGTTAGGCTGTATAATTCTGTTGCTTGGTTGTGTAGTACTCAGAGGTTTTGGTGGTGGGAACAGTGTATCAGATTATGTGATGTTATTCCCTTGTGTATTTGCTGCTGGTAAGGTCTTGGGCGGTATTTGTTGTGATAAAATCGGCTATAAGAATACAATTATTCTGATATTCTTATTAAGTTTTCTATCATTACAATGGAAAGGTCTCATACCAATAGTGATTTTGACGCTTGCCTTCAATATGACAATGCCATTGACACTCCGTCTAGTTCACTTTTGCAATCCCAATTACCCAGGTATGATGTTTGGGCTTGCCGCAGGTTGTTTGTTACCAGGTGCTTTTTTCCATAATGATTTTAGTGTGATACCTCAAGCGATGGTCGTTATACAATTTTTAACTTTATTTATCGCAGGATGGCTCTTTAAAACTTATAATCAAAGGCAGGTCGTCTTATGATATTTGATGTTGTTGTTATGCCAAGTATGCAAGAAACCATTGAATCAAATTATATTATTCAAGTTGATGATTTACTGAGAACGGCTTTCTTGACAGCAGCTATTGAAGTTCCACTCTTCTATATATGCGGCTATAAGAATGTCAAAGATTGTATATACTTTGCGGCAGTTAATATTGTCAGTAATCTTCTCCTTAACGAATTTATTGCTGAAATTGATTTAGAGAATTATTGGACGACTGTGATTGTGTGTGAAATTTTTGTGGTGATTTTGGAATTTGCTCTATGCAGCTTTTGGATTAAAACCGATGGTAAACGTCTGCTGAGAATCTTGATATTTACGAATCTTTGCAGTTTTTTGAGCGGTATTGTATATTATACTTTATTATGAGGTGACACCAATGAAAGTATTTGCGGCTATTCTTTCAGCAGTTATTATACTTTTAACTGTAAATGTAACTTCTGCTGATCTATTACAACCAGATCCATATTGGAAAGAACGACAAGCAATTAAAGATACCATAAGTGCTTCTATTCACGGTAAGAACAAGGTTTCCATTTCATTCAAATTGCCCGAAGAATGTGATTATAATTGTAAAATTTGTATACATCCAAATGTAATAAAGAAACAATATACCAGTGATAATCATTTTGATAGCAATGGATACCGTCAAAGAATGTACTCATACCCAACTGATGAAGATATTATCGAACAATTTGAAGGTACTTACAATGGAACTAACGTCATAAAAAAGACTTTTAAATATGAAAAGTTAGAAGAAGGTGGAAAAGTATATTTCCCTCTAATTATAGATTATAAGATTTTGAAGAAAGAGACTCCATTTGGCTCTAAAATGCTTCAAGAACCTGAGAAAATAAGACTATCATATATGATAAATATAAATCGAAAAGATGGTAAGGATTATGTAAAAATTTTTGATGGTAAAAAATTTTCGAGAACGTACAAAATTTGGTGATTATTATTAAGATTTGATTTTTATGAAAATCTTTTAAAGAAAATGATGTCGATATTTTGAACATTGTAGATAATAATATTATACGAGGTGAGATAATTGAATATTTTAATTGTAGGCAGCGGCGGACGCGAACATGCACTTGCTTGGAAAATTGCACAAAGTCCGAAATGTAATAAAATTTATGCTATACCCGGCAATCCTGGCATTGAGGAATTTGCTGAATGTATTGAGGGTATTTCTATCAGTGACAATGCAGCAATAATTGATTTTGCCAAGATTCATGCTATTGATTTGGTTGTAATTGGTCCCGAAGCACCACTAGTTAATGGTCTGTCTGATGAGTTGACAGCAGCAGGTATCAAAGCATTTGGACCAAGCAAAATTGCCGCCCAGATTGAAGGTTCCAAAATCTTTGCCAAGGATTTAATGAAAAAATATGGTATTCCGACTGCCACTTATGAGATTTTTGATGATGTCAATCGGGCTTGCAGATATATCAAGGCGGCAGGCGCTCCGATTGTAGTCAAGGCTGACGGTCTCGCGGCAGGCAAAGGCGTCATTGTTGCACAGACGGTCGATGAAGCAATCAATGCTGTCTTTGAGGTTATGGAGCAGAAATCCTTCGGCGAAGCAGGAAGTCGTATTGTCATTGAGGAATATATGGACGGTGAAGAAGCATCTCTTCTTGCCTTCACTGACGGTGAGACTATTGTACCTATGATTCCGTCTCAGGATCACAAGCGCGTCAACGATGGAGATGAGGGTCTCAATACCGGCGGTATGGGTGCCTATGCTCCTGCACCGATCATGACAGAAGAAATTCTTCATAAAGCTGAGGAAAAGATACTAAAACCAATTATTGCAGCAATGTCAAAAGAAGGAATTACTTACAAAGGTTGTCTCTATGCCGGTTTGATGGTTGTCAATGGTGAGCCTAAAGTTGTCGAATTTAATGCTCGTTTTGGTGATCCTGAAACTCAAGTGGTCTTGCCATTGCTTGAGAGTGATCTAGTTGAGATAATGCTTGCCTGCATTGACGGTGGATTAGATAAGTTGAATATCGACTGGAGCAATGATAGTGCGGTTTGTGTTGTATTGGCTTCCGGCGGCTATCCATTGAGTTACAAGAAAGGCCTTGATATTGACGGTATCAACAAGGCGAAGGCATTGGATACTTTAATATTCCACGCAGGTACTGTTAAAACTGAGGGAAAGCTGGTAACGAATGGTGGACGTGTTCTCGGCGTTGTTGCGAGAGCAGGCGATATTAAATCTGCCGTCGATAAAGCTTACAAAGGTGTTGAGGTCATTCACTTTGATGACATGCATTACAGAAAGGATATTGCATATCGTGCTTTGAAATGATTTGGAGTTGATTAAAATGAACAAACCATTGAAAAATATTCCGGTCAATGCTGTTGATCCATCGATTAATGATATTGATTTTGACTACAATGATGATGACGAAGAAGATACAGAACTAATTAAATTAGTGAAAGAGCGCCTAGCAAATGACAGCGGAATAAGGTACACCTGGGAAGAAATGCTGGAATCTGTAGGTATTACTCAAGATGAACTTGATGCCATGAAAGATGTGGAAATAGAATGATTTGGAAAGTTATTGAATTTCCTGAAGTACAAGAAGATTTAAATAAATTGGATAAAGGTAAGCAAAAACAAGTATTGAAGGTAATTGACAGAGTTCGTCAAAATCCATTGCCACAAAGTGAAGGTGGCTACGGTAAATCTCTGGGTAATAAAAATGGCATCAACTTAACCGGCTGTTATAAGATTAAATTGAAAGATGCTGGCATTAGAATTGTATATCGACTTCAAAGAACTGAACACGGTATGGAGATAGTCATAATCGGAGTTCGCGAGAGTGCTGAAGTTTATGATCTCGCGGCTAAAAGAATAGAAAGACATAATGTAAATGGCGGTGATTAAATGTTTGATGTAATTATAATTGGCGCCGGATTCGCCGGTGCAGTATTGGCAGAAAGATTCGCCACTCAGCAAAATAAATCCGTTCTGCTCATTGAGCGTCGTCAGCACATTGGTGGCAACTGCTACGACGAGCGTGATGACAATGGTATTCTGATTCACAAATACGGCCCTCATTTGTTTCACACTGATGATGAGGAAGTCTGGAAGTACCTGTCACAGTTCACTGATTGGCATGTCTATCATCATCACGTTGAAGCGATGATTGACGGTCAGATTGTACCTTTGCCCTTTAATCTCAACACGTTGCACAAGCTCTTTCCTCCGCGTCTTGCCGATAAATTTGAGGGTGCTCTACTCAATCGCTACGACTACAATACAAAAGTTCCGATCCTCAAACTCAAGCAATCAACTGATAAAGATTTGCGCTATCTTGCCGATTATGTCTATGAGAAAGTTTTCCTGCACTATACCGAGAAGCAATGGGGACTTTCGCCAGAGAATATCGAAGGCGCGGTGACTGCTAGGGTGCCGGTCTTCGTTGGGCGTGATGATAGGTACTTCAACGACAGATTCCAAGCGGTACCACTCAAAGGTTATACTGAGGTCTTCCGCAAGCTGCTCAACCACACCAATATCAAACTTATGCTCAATACCAAATTCAATGAGGTTATGCGGGTTGAGGACGACAAAATCTTCTTCCTCGATCAGCCCTTTGAGGGTCAAGTTATCTATACAGGTCAGCTTGACGACCTTTTCAACGAAAAGTTTGGTGCTCTGCCTTACAGGAGTGTTGATATGAAGTTCAGAACAGTCAACGTCGATAGTTATCAACCTGCTGCGACTGTCAACTATCCGAATAACTATGACTTTACACGCATAACTGAGTTCAAGAAAATTCACCCTATTAACTCGACTTCAACTACCATTTTAAAAGAGTATCCTCAAGACTATGTTCGTGGACAAAACACGCCTTATTATCCTATTTTCACAGAAGAAAATCAGAAACGCTATGAGCAGTACGCTGCCGAGGTTGACAAAATTGATAACCTCACAGCGGTCGGTCGTCTGGCAGAATATCGCTATTATGATATGGACGATATTATTCGCAGAGCTTTAGATGTGTTCAACAATTTTAACACTTAACCAAGGACGGGTTTGATTTGAATTTAAAAATTTTGGTTGCTACACACAAAGAATATTGGTTGCCAACGGAAGAGGTCTATCTGCCGATTCACGTTGGCTGCAAAGAGCGAGTTCATTCCGGTTGTATCGGCGATAACACTGGCGACAATATCTCTGCCAAGAATGCTAATTATTGCGAATTGACAGGTCTCTATTGGGCGTGGAAGAATTTAGACTGTGATTATATGGGTCTCTGTCACTACCGTCGCTACTTTGGTCACAAAAATTACTTTGAAGGTACTGAGAAACTCAAGCAGAAAATATTTCAGCGTTCGGATTATGAGAAACTTCTACAGAACAATGATATCATCTTACCGGTGCAGCGGAGATATTATATCGAGACAGTACGCAGTCAATATGAGCATGCTCACAGTGCCCGCGATCTTGAAGAAATAGAAAATATAATCAGTCTACGCTCACCTGAATACTTGAGGTCATTTCGGGCAGTGATGAATAGACGGCGACTTCATCTCTGGAATATGTTCGTTATGAAGAAGTCAATGGTTGATTCTTATTGTAAATGGCTCTTTGATATACTGTTCACCTATGAGAACTGGATGGACGATAACGGATTGAGTGATAAGAAGTGGAGATTGTTCGGGTTCATATCTGAGCGCCTACTGGATATATGGATCTTTGATAAAGGATTCAAAGTTGCTGAAGCTGATGTCGTCATGCTGGAGAATGTGAACTGGATCAAAAAGGGCAGTGATTTTCTGCGCCGTAAATTGTTTGGTAATCCTAAAGGTAATTAATTTACATTCGTTTCTATAAATATTTACAAGATTGAAGACATTTACCTCAATCAAAAAAATATAGACAAAGCAAAACTTATAGGATAAAATATTTAAAGTGAACTTAATATATATTTAATGAGATTGAGCTATCTTACTTTTCTAATTAAAGTATTCTTTGTTAAGGTGGTTATGCAAATATGATTATCGTAACGGGTGGCGCTGGATTTATCGGTAGCAATATTGTCAAGGAGCTTAACAACCGTGGTCGTACTGATATTTTGATTGTCGACAATCTTGGCAATAGTGATAAGTATAAAAACCTCATCGGACTGCACTTTGTGGACTACATTCACAAAGAGAATTTTTTCAGTGATTTGAAGTTTTATTGCAATGGCAATGTCGAAGCAATATTTCACGAGGGTGCTTGCTCTGATACCATGGAATATGATGTCAATTACATGATAAGGAATAACTATGAAACTTCTAAAACACTGTTGAAGTTTTGTAATTCTCATATGATACCTTTCATTTA
Organism: Selenomonadaceae bacterium; assembly: GCA_017475745.1. Classification (GTDB taxonomy): domain Bacteria; phylum Bacillota; class Negativicutes; order Selenomonadales; family Selenomonadaceae; genus Quinella. Next base: position 6,041 of record JAFVEZ010000017.1, on the reverse strand, counting down.
TGCTTCTTCAGCTTCAACCTATGCTGACGGTCGCAACGGTTTCACTGAAGGTGATAAGTGCGAAGGTGCTTTAAATCCTTATGCCTTCTCCAAGTTGATCTTTGATCGCTATGTTCGCCGATTCATTTCTCATACTAAAAGTAAGATTATAGGCCTGCGCTACTTTAATGTCTACGGACCACAAGAAGCCCATAAGGGTAAGATGGCTTCGATCTTTTATCAACTTTACAATCAAATCAAAGAGACAGGCAGTGCTAAACTCTTTAAAGGCACAGGCGGTTACGACGATGGAGAGCAACGACGCGACTTTATCTATGTCAAGGACGTAGTAAAAGTTAATCTTTGGGCACTTGATAACAATATTCCAAATGGCGTTTACAACTGTGGCACCGGTCAAGCACACACATACAATGAAGCAGCTCAAGCCGTCATTGATGCACTTGGCACTGGCAAGATCGAATATCGTGACTTTCCCGAAGGCTTAAAGGGAAAGTATCAAAATTTTACTCAAGCGGATACTAATCAACTGTTTAAGGCCGGTTATAAAGGTGGCTTCACTGATTTCAACCAAGCGGTTAAGGAATATTGTGAACTTCTTGATAAGAATTGCGGTTATTACTTCTACTAAGTATATAAAGGAAGTGTTGTTTCGTGTTCAAGAGATTCTGCTTGGCTTTTGCTATTATGATGTTTATCATGAGCAGTGGTCAGACATCTGCAGAAGAAATAAACGCCGATAAAATCAATGCGGCGTTTATTCTTGATACTCCAAGTGGAAAATTTTCTGAACCGGAAAAAGTATACGCCAGCTTTCAAAGCTCAATGGATAAAATCTTCAATGACGATCCACAGTTTAATATAATTCCATTTAATGATACTGATCCTTACGTACAGATTTATCGTGAGGAAAATGATCTAACCTTCAGTGTAGACGATGACTATACTCAAGTATCAAATCGTGATGTATCCCTCAAAAAGAAAGACATTGACAGTATTTGCAAATATTTTAACGCTGATTATGTGATTTATGTTCGCGTGACGAGTACAGCTCCGCGCTTCTATGACGGTGCCTTCACGGTCAGCAAGAAGATAAATATTACTTTGGACTTTCGTATTTGGTCTGATAAGAGATCAGACTTTGTATACGCCAAACGTGCAGTCAGGACAGGTGCTTCTACCTCAGTCTATCTTGGTTCCGGCAGTGCAGCCCGCGCCGTTGACAGAGGTGTCAAGAAGTGTCTCAAAGATATTGAGAAAGACTCGCACAGAATAAAGGTCTCTATGAGTTAAATATTTAAATGGAGAGATGATAATGAAAAAAATATTGGCAGCAGACGGCATTTCGGAAAAGGGTATTGAATTATTAAAGCAAGACTTTGAGGTAGATGTCCGCGACAAAATATCTGCCGAGGAACTTTTGGAGATAATAGGCGACTATGATGCGCTGATGGTGAGATCGGCTTCTAAAGTTACTGCAGAGGTCATTGAGAAGGCTTCCAACCTCAAGATCATAGGCAGAGCTGGCGTCGGTGTTGACAATATCGACATTCCTGCAGCAACCGCAAAGGGCATTATAGTTATAAACTCGCCTGGCGGCAATACTATCGCAGCGACAGAACACACATTTGCAATGATGATGGCTATGAGTCGTAATATTCCGATTGCAAATGAGACTATGCAACGCGGCGAGTGGAACCGCAAACAGTATGTTGGCGTTGAGCTTAAAGGCAAGACACTTGGCGTCATAGGTTTAGGCCGAATTGGAATGGGTGTTGCCAAGCGCGCTTTAGCCTTCGAGATGAATGTTATTGGCTATGATCCTTATGTCAACGAAGAGCGTGCAGGTGAGTTGGGTATTAAAGTTGCGACACTTGAAGAACTCATTAAGAGTGCAGATTTTATAACAGTTCATATGCCGCTGACACCAGAAACGAAGAACATGATCTCAATGAACGAGATGAAGAAGATGAAGACGGGCGTCAGACTCATCAACTGCGCTAGAGGTGGCATTATCAATGAAGAGGACTTGGCACAAGCCGTTAAAGATGGTATTGTTGCAGGTGCAGCTATTGATGTATTTACTGAAGAGCCGATTGCCAAGGATCACCCGCTTATTGGAGTTAAAAATATAGTACTGACACCTCACCTTGGCGCTTCGACAGTAGAAGCACAAATCGGCGTTTCACTTGATGTTTCCAAGGGTATTCGTGCTGCCCTCAAGGGTGAGCCTGTTACAACGGCAGTCAATATGGCGCCAGTCTCACAACAGGTAATGCAAGTGATTGCACCTTACCTCAATCTTGCCGAGCGTCTCGGTTGTACTATCTGTTCAATCGCTGAAGGCGCAGTCAAGAAGGTTGAAGTTACCTACAATGGCGAGATCACTAATGTTAATACCGGATTGCTCACTACTGCTGTCATTAAAGGTATGTTAAATCCTGTCCTTGAGAAGGAAGTCAACTATGTCAATGCTCCTATGCTTGCCAAGTCTCGTGGTATCAAAGTCACCGAAATCAAGGATAAAGAGGTCGACAACTTCACTAACCTTATTACAGTTAAAGCTCAAGCTGGTGGCAAGGAGTATTCAGTCAAGGGTACTCTCTTTGGGAATGAAGGCCGAATTGTGGAGATTAATAAGTTTAGCGTCGATGTTGATCCTCATGCAAGAATACTTATTTGTCCTCACATCAATCGTCCTGGTGTTATTGGCACTGTCGGCACATTCATGGGGAAACACAGTATCAATATCTCTGCTATGGCGGTCGGCAGGACGGACATCAACGGCACTAATTTAATGGTGTTGACGATTGACAATGATATTCCCGCTGATGTTTTCAAAGAGTTCAAGGCACTTGATGTGATATTTGATGCCAAGCTCGTCAACTTCTACGCCGTTTAAAAATTTTTTGTGCTTCTCTTTGAATGATGATTAATAAGCATAAAAAGTGCCCTACCATTGCTAGTGTCAAAAGTATCTAATCTTATTGAATAGATTTTATTTGTTGGGTAACGAGTCCAATAAAGACTGCAGAGTTATTGATTTAAGTTGAAGCTCTGCAGTCTTTTTAATGTCGTCAAGTTTAGTACCGAGAATGTTGTGAATACTTTTACCGACCAGACAATCTGGATTTGGGTGTTCGTGGAAGTGAAATAAATCCTCATCAACCTCAACGGCACGAAATACATCAAGTAATGTTATTTCCGCAGGCGGTCTGTTAAGTGCTGCTCCACCTATACCGGCTGTCACTTCTACGAGATTGGCACTCTTTAGCTGACCTAGAACATTGCGAACAATAACAGGATTGACACCTACACTTCCAGCAATGAAATCCGAAGTAATTTTATATTGATCTTTGAAAACCGCAATGACAAGGAGAGTGTGAACGGCTATTGGCAAACGCGAAGAAAACTGCATAAAAAACACCTCAAAAAATTTTGTTGTAAGTATTGACATTACAACTAATTTGTTATATACTCTACTTGTAAGTGATGAGCTTACAACAAGTATAACATAAAATTTGGAGGTTATCAAGATGAAAATTGCAGTTGTTGCAGCAAACGGCAAAGCCGGTAAATTGATTGTGAAAGAAGCACTAGATAGAGGTTTTGATGTGACAGCATTTGTGAGAAGTGCAAACAAGACAGCAGCTAAAAAAGTCGTTCAGAAAGACATTATGGACTTGACAAAAGACGACCTCAAAGGTTTTGACGCCGTTGTTGACGCCTTTGGTGTTTTTGATCCGGATAAACTTTCACAACATTCAACTACGCTCAAACACCTCTGTGATATTCTCAGCGGCAGCAAGACCAGACTTTTGGTAGTCGGCGGTGCAGGTTCCCTCTATGTCGATAAGGCACACAAAACTCAACTTTACAACACGCCGGACTTCCCAAAAGAATATTTGCAACTTGCTCAAGCTCAAGGTAAGGAACTCGTTGAACTTCGTGAGCGCGATGATGTGCAGTGGACATTCGTTAGCCCTGCTGCAGACTTCCAAGCTGAAGGTGAACGCACCGGCAAATATATCCTTGCAGGCGAAGAGTTGACCCTTAACAGCAAGAATGAAAGTATAATCAGCTATGCCGACTATGCAATCGCAATGGTTGACGAGATCGAAAAGGGCAAGCACATCAAAGAGAGAATCAGCGTCGTCAGAGAATAAAGATATATAAAATTTGTGACAGTGTGAGATTACATTGTCATTTTTTTATCAAAAAAAAGCAGGTTTTAGCCTGCACAATAATAATAGCAATTTTTTAGACTTCTTCCTCATGGCTGGCGAAGGCATTGTGATTGTGGATTGACTCAAAGTTCTCACACTCAACACTAAACCACTTGACGCCCTCAATGCCTCGAATGGCAAGCACTACATCACGCAGAATGTCTTCAACAAACTTCGGATTTTGATAGGCGGCTTCCGTCACAAACTTCTCATCTTCACGCTTGAGAACTGAATACATAGGACTTGACGCCTGTGATTCAATCAACTTGGCGAGGTTTTCGATACTTATGATATTGTCGAAATTTGCAAACCTGAGTCGAACTCTACATACACTGCGCTGATTATGAGCACCAAAATCGGAAATTTCCTTGCTGCAAGGACAAAGTGTCGTCAACGGCACCTCAACACCCAAAGTGAATATCCTCTGCTCATTGACTGCCTCACCTTCAAAGAAGCAGTTGAGATCGAGCAGAGATTTTCTTTTGCTCACCGGCGCCTCACGTTCGACAAAATATTTAAATGCAATATGAAGTTTAGCTGCATTGGTATTGAGTTTATCAAGTGCTTCCATCAATATATCATTGACACCGCTCATTGACAGCGGCTTCACTGTCCAGTCAGTCAAAATCTCCATAAGCCGGCTCATATGCGTGCCGCGCAGGTCTTTGTTCAATGAGACAGTAAATCTGACCTTTGCTTGAACTTGCTGCCCTAAAATCAAAAATGGCAGGCAAACGTTATTGACGCCTGTCTGCTGGATTGTAATTCCTCGTTCGTCTCTCTGGTTCTGCACGTCATCCATATTTCGGCTTCTTCCTCTCGTTTATTTCATTAAGCATTGATAAGTAGGCGTTATATCTTTCTTTTAAAATCTTTCCATCCTCAACTGCCGCCTTAACTGCACAATTAGGCTCGTGACTGTGACTGCAGCCTGTGAACTTGCAATCAGCGGTAAACTCTGCAAACTCTTTGAAGCAATCGGCAAGAGTTTCATTGTCAAGACCGATTTCAACCAAGTCAACGGCACTGAAGCCAGGCGTGTCGACTATAAAGCCGTCTGCAAAGGGTATCAGCTCCGATACTCTGGTGGTGTGACGCCCACGCTGTATCTTCTCGCTGACATCTCCAACTTTGAGATTGAAACTTGAATCAATCGCATTGAGAATTGACGACTTGCCGATACCGCTTGCACCTGTAAGCACCGTGACATTGTTTGACATTTGCATTTTGAGTTTATCGATACCTTCGCCGGTGACAGCAGACACGCGAATGATTTTGTAAAGGCTTTCATACTCATTGAGAAACTCATCTGCATTGTCGATTAGGTCGATTTTGTTGATACAGATGATAATATTGCCTATCTGCGACCACTCGGCAAGAGTGATAAATCTGTTCAAGAGCAGCCTGTTTAAATCTGGCGAGACTGCGGCGAATGTCAAAATGACTTGATCAATATTCGCCACTGCCGGACGTTTGAGCATATTTCGACGAGGCTGGACACTCTCAATTACGCCTGTGCCGTCGTCGAGTTTGCTTATCTCAACAAAGTCACCGGGACAGACTGCACTGCCACTGCGCTTGTCGCGTTTCATCAGTCCGCGCAACTTACAGGGCAATAGCTCACCCTCAACATCAACAAAAAAGAAACTATTATAAAACTTAATCACTCTGCCTGTCACAACATCACTCACTTTAAATCAAACTTCATCTTCAAAATAATAACTTACAATAATTACATTATTCACATCATCCACTTTAATATTGTACTTTTTTAAAGTGTCTTTAATAGTTTTTTCATCATATACAGTACATGTCAGT
>JAFVEZ010000001.1 GCA_017475745.1 Selenomonadaceae bacterium | reverse complement strand
GCCAGGATCAAACTCTCCGTTGAAAATTTGATTTGACTCTTTTATTTTGAATCGTGACTCTTTCGAGTCGTTTTTTACTGCTTTGTTATTATATCAGCTAGTCCGCACATCTGGCATACAATGTTCAATTTTCAAGGTACTGCTGGAGTTGAGTGGCGGCGCCGCTCAACGAATCAGCTTACATAAGATATCACATCTTTCTATTTTTGTCAATACCTTTTTTTAACTTTTTTTTAAATCTCTTAAAAAATTTTCCAAAATGGATAAAATCAAGCTAAGTACACAGAAAGAGACATAAATCTATCTCCTTTTAAAATGTTTTGGATAAAAAACATCTACGAGTTAATGATTTATGTCTCTATGTGACTATTTTAACCTTTTGAAAGGTAATTCCTTATTGATATACTGATTCCCAATCAATATATTCACAGTATTTAACTAGCCGAGTTGCCGACGATAGTCTTGCGAATTAAGTCGACCGGTATAATCGTGAATGCCATTGCAATGACGAAGAGCCACTCACTACCCGTCAAACCGAAGCAGCGAAGAATGACATCGCCTACATAGGTCATAATCACTTGGACAACAACAATCAAGCCCATAACCTTGAGGAAGCCAGTGTTGCCGCCAATATTGTCGAAGAGATTGAGTTGATCCGTTCTGGCATTGAAGGCGTTAAAGACTGCCGTAAAGATAAAGAAGGCAAAATAACCTGTCATCAAGTACATATTCGCATCAGTCTCACCTACTCTGAAGTGCTCGTGTGAGAAGTTACTCAGCAAGAAGAAGAGACCGGCACCAAATGACCAGAGAGCGCCCACGCCAATGGCGCTGTACATATACTTGCTGATGATGTGCTCATCACGCTGCTTGGGCTTTTCGTCCATATATCTATCAAGGGCAGGCTCACCACCAAATGCAAGCGCGGCAAGAGTATCCATAACCAGATTGACCCAGAGTATTTGAGTGATTGTCAATGGATTTTCAAGTTCAATGAGCGGACAGACGAACGAGATCAAGACCGCCGCAACGTTGATCGTCAACTGGAAGATAATGAACTTGCGGATTGAGTTGAATATCGTGCGGCCATAGAGGATAGCGCGACCGATTGAACTGAAGTTATCGTCGAGAATAACAATCTCTGAGGCTTCTTTAGCAACCTCAGTGCCGCCGCCCATAGCGAAGCCGACATCAGCTTTCTTGAGAGCAGGAGAATCATTGACGCCGTCGCCCGTCATGCCAACGACAAGATTAAGCTCTTGAGCGAGACGAACGAGACGAGATTTGTCAGTTGGCAAAGCACGCGCAATGACCCTGAACTTCGGCAACTTCGCCTTAACCTCATCATCGCTCATATCATTGAGTTCGGTACTGGTTATGACAATAGCATCGTCAATCTCAAGAAGTCCAGCTTCTTTGGCGATTGCTTGGGCAGTCTCTTTTCGATCGCCAGTAATCATAACAACCTGGACACCGGCCTTGTGTACCTGTTCAATAGCCTTGATCGCATCTGGTCTGACATCATCACGAATACCAGTTACGCCTACGAAAGTGAGACCACTATCTGGAATTGAACCGTCCTTAACTTCGCCGTCATAAGTCACAAGGGCGAGTGTACGGATAGCGCGGTTGGCAAGTTCGTCGATCTTTGTGTTGATTGCAGCAATGCCGTCCTTACTAAGTTTCTGTCTCTCACCTTGGGTGTCGTAGTAGTAGGAACACTTGTCAAGAAGACGCTCAGGAGCACCTTTAATAAGCCAGAGATTATAGTCGCCGGAAACCTTTGCCATTGAATATTTCTTTGCGCTGTCGAATGGCACAGTATCGCCAACAGTAATTTCAGGCGCGGTATCCTTACCAATGACGAAGCCGAGAAGGGCGCGGTCAGTCATATTGCCGCCGACAATTTCATTGCCGGTGATGACTGCGCCGCTATTGAATCTGACAGACAGCGATATTAATGACTGAATCTTCTTGCTGAGTTTGTCAAAGGTATCAGTAAAAGTCGCAGTACCGTCGAGAAAGGTAACAACCTCAAGCTGACCTTTGGTGATAGTGCCGGTCTTATCGCTGAAGAGCAGATTGAGTGAGCCGGCAGTCTCAATACCGCTGATCTTGCGGACGAGGACGTTATCCTTGAGCATCTTACCCATATTCTGAGCGGAGACAATAGCGATCATCAGAGGTAAGCCCTCCGGAACCGCCATAACGATAATTATAACGGCAAGCATCACAGCCTCAACGACGATATTAAGTACACCCATTGGGTCGGCGGAGCAGAACGCCGAGACTGCTGACATATCAAAACCGTTGTGAATGATAATCTTATCGAAGATGTAGGCAAGAGCGATCGCCACACCACCAATATAGCCGAACTTACTGATCTGTTCTGCAAGATCACCAAGTTTGAGTTTGAGCGGAGTATCGCGGTCCTCGTCAGTCTGTAGCTCTCCGGCAATCTTGCCGTAGAGGGTGTTGTCGCCGAGAGTGACTGTCCTCATTACGGCATTGCCGCCAGCAACCACAGCGCCACGGAAACACTTGTGAGGGTTGAGGAAGTCCGTGCTTGTCGCTGCTTCGGCATCAGCTGCATCGTCAGTGGCAGGAATCTTTGTTTCCTCTTTAGCCTCACCATTGAGGATTGACTGGTCAACCTGGATCGAGCCGTCAATGACAACACCGTCAGCAGGAATTTTGTCACCGGTCTGCAAAAGGACACAATCACCCATAACAATGTCATTAATTGGAATCTCAGCAACTACGCCATTACGATAGACTTTGCACTTAATGAGTGAAGCCTCTGCTTGGAGTGCCTGGAATGCCGATTCGTTGCGATACTCAGAGAAGGTGGAGACGCCGGTGGCGAGGATAACTGCCATAGCGATACCAACAGACTCATACCATTCAGCTTTACCCATGAAGGCAAAGAACACATTTAACACCAAGGCGAATATCAAAATCTTGATGATAGGATCGTCAAAATTACCTTTGAGTTTGTCCCAAAAGCCTTCGCGAGCCTGTTCAGTAATTCGATTATCACCATATTTAGCTTTTGACTCAGCCACTTGTGCGTCAGTCAAGCCAGTTATCTTCATTACATCACTTCCTAAATATTGTTGTTGTTTGAAACATACAAGATTTTATACTCTATATGTCAAATCGTCAAGTGAATGTTTATAAACAAAAGATAAATTTTTCTTAATTAAATTTTAACAAGATTTGTTTTGATAATATAAGAAGATGATACAATGAAGCTAAAGATAAATCAGCATGAAATAAAGATTAATTAGTTATCGGTTGGCCATGGTGGAGTGCTGTTAGGCTGTGCTCGATTGGCCATAGTGTGAATGAATGTGATAAAGGTAGCGTCTTTACCGAAATATTGAGTATAAATCTCCTGGAGCATCTCAAAATAATCCTCTTCTTCTCCATATTTTTTCTGCATGAGTTTAGTGCCCAAAAGTTCAAGATTCATATAAAAATTAATGACGTGTTCTCTGTCTTTGAAGTGATCTTTGAAGTGCTCTATCTCGTCCATGAAAGAATTTAGTATTTTTGTACCATTAATTTGAACGTCAATGACTTTACGTAGAAAGTTCTTATCTCTCTCACCGTGCAAAGTAGAATCATTTCGGTAACGATAGACATAGAGAGCTTCAGGAATCATTACGTACTTCTTTGCGTAAAGAAGAGTCTGGAAGACAAAGAGTAAATCTTCCGTTAGTTTGATTTTTGGAAATTGTATACCGTTAAGCATGAGAAAATCTCTTCTAAACAACTTTCCCCAAACATTCCAATCAATTCCATAAATTGAAAAATTGTACATTCTCTCGCTCATATCATTAGTCAAGAGATATGCTGGTGCTTGCAAATTGACTTTGTTACCATGCTCAAATGATGCCATTCTGAAAGTCATTCTGTTACTTTGTGGCATGTCCTTTGGATTTTGATAATGTGAATGAGTATGTACTACTTCAGCCTGCCATTCTTCAGCCGTATCGACAAATATTTCCAAAGCTTGTGGAACTAACATATCATCGTTGTCAAGGAAGGTAACATATTCACCTTTGGAAAATCTCAATCCGACGTTTCTAGTGTTGCTGATACCACCATTCTTTTCAAGAGCGATGATATTAATCTTATCACAAAGATCGTTAGTTTCTTTAAACTCTCTAACTATTTTCAAACTATCATCTGTGCTGCAGTCGTCGACGATAACAATCTCAAAATCTTTCATAGTTTGATTACGAAGGCTTAAAAGAGTCATGAGAATGTAGTCTTCAGCATTATAGAGCGGAATAACTATAGATACTTTGGGTCTCTCTAAATTCATTTAAAACGCGCCGCAATTAAATTGAAAATATGCGGCTTCTCTCCTTCACTTGTTGATTTTAATTCTTCTTCTTCATTTTAGCACAATTTTCCTTCATTTGATGATGATTTTGTGAGAATTGCTGATATTTATTTATAGTGCAATCAGAAAAAAATTATGAAACGGTCGTGAAAATTAATCATTCACTATTGACATATTTACAAACAATCTATAAAATTAAAAGATATGGAGCAAAGAGTTTTGAGTTTAGATTTCTTAAAAAAATCTTCTCTCATGATTCCTTATTCATAATATGGAATACTGAGTATGGGATAATTAATATCAGTCCATATTACACGCAATTACATGATTCCATAATTCATAATTCCCAACAAATTGGAGGTGAGTAATATAGTTATAACAATCGCAGCAGTAATCATCGCAATTCTCGCGGGCGCGGTCGGCGGATATATGTATAGAAAGAACATGGCTGAGAAACTTATAGGCAGTGCTGAAGAGGAAGCCGTGAGAATCGTCGCTGAAGCTCAAGAGAAGGGTCTCGCAGAGAAGAAAGAAGCTGTTATTGAGGCAAAAGAAGAAATACATCGTATGCGTCAAGAACTGGACCGTGATACAAAAGACCGCCGGAATGAAATTTCACGTCAAGAGCGCCGTGTGGTACAGAAAGAAGAAAATCTTGACAGAAAACTTGAG
>JAFVEZ010000016.1 GCA_017475745.1 Selenomonadaceae bacterium | reverse complement strand
GATCGACGAAATTATTTCTGCTCACCTCAAAAAAAGCTGGACTATTCAGCGATTGGCAACGGTCGATAGAAATGTATTGCGGCTTTCTATATATGAAATAAAATTTGCTGAGAATGAGATTCCCAAAGGCATTATCATAAACGAAGCAGTGGAGATAGCTAAAAAATATGGCACTGATGACTCCGGTCGTTTTGTAAACGGCATTCTAGCTGCAATCGCAAATTAACTTATCAGCCGGACAGAGTGTCCGGTTTTTTCTCTTATTAGACAATTCAAAAAACAGAGGAGGTGTCTTTTGGTGACGACAATTCGTTCTTTTGTAAATTCCAATCACTACAATCAAGGCAATTATCTTAAAAATGATATACATTCGACTGAATTTGTTGATAATGAAGCTGAAGGAACTTCATACCTTGATGAATTTATCAAAAGCTCTGAGACAACAACTCAGCCAATGATTTTTGCTGAAGGCACAAGTAAAAAGATAAAATCTGCATTAAATTCTTATGACGCCAACTCTATCTTTATAAATGGGATTTTAAATCAGTCTCAAACGCCTATAGTTGTAGTGACTAAAAGATTTATGCCGGACGGTTCAGTAGAAATCACTACCAAAAAAGATGGGCAAGTTGTTGATAGGACAAGAAAGAAACCACATATGGTCTCTGTTCGAGATCCATTTACTGGTAAAGCTGAGATGAAGCCATTTATCAGCGTTTTCGATTCTGATTTTATGTGATTATACGCAAAAATTTTCTTTGTTGAGATGATAACGGAGATGAAATTAATGTTCAATGAGCTGTGGAAAAAGAGAATCCGCTTAATTGAAGATGAGATACTGCTAGAACTCAATCGAACTAATTCAATAGATCAAACTTTAATGGACGCCATGAAGTACAGCTTAATGTCCGGCGGCAAGAGGATTAGACCAATACTCTTGATGGCGGCGGCTGATGCCGTCAATGGAAGTGGTGATAAGTTCGTCACAACGGCAAGTGCTATCGAGATGGTACACACTTACTCACTAATCCACGACGACCTGCCTGCAATGGACAACGACGACTACAGACGCGGCAAGCTGACCAATCACAAAGTATATGGCGAGGCAATGGCGATACTTGCCGGTGATGCCTTGCTGACACTTGCCTTTGAGGTCATGTTGAGACAGCGCGGAGTAAATCATGCTTCGATTTTATTTGTGATTGACGAGATCAGTCAAGCTATCGGTGCTGCAGGAATGGTAGGCGGTCAGGCAATAGACATACTCTCCACCGGCAAGAAGATTGATCTGGAGACACTCCGAAAAATGCACATAGGAAAGACTGGCGCCCTGTTTAGAGCAGCAATCAAGTCTGGTGCTATCTTGGCGGGTGCTTCCTCGAAGCAGTTGCAAGCGCTTGGCAAATATGCCGAGAACTTCGGGCTTGTCTTCCAAATCACTGATGACATTCTTGACGTTATTGGTGATGAGAAGACTGTCGGAAAGCCTATTGGAAGCGATGAGCGAAATCAAAAGTCAACTTACGTAACCTTAACCTCACTGGAAGAAGCAAAAAGACTTGCAAACGAGACTAAAGAAGAGGCGATTGAAAACTTGTCAATCTTCGGCACGGAAGCAGACTTCTTGAGAGAGCTTGTGCAGTTCTTGATGACTAGAAAAAATTAATTAGGATAAATGGTAGACAAAAGGTAATACAATGGAAAAGAAAACTGACAGCTTACTCTTTAAATTTGCGATCATCTTCGCGATATTCTCTTTAGTTACATTGATGATGAGCGGCTTCAATATCTATTACAATCAAACAAATGGCTATAAGCAACAGTGCGAAGACAATATTCAGCATCTCGCAGCTTATCTCAAAGAGATGATGTTAGCCGATGGCGAAAACTTTGTGAACTTCCAAGAATACTTTCTCGCTCATCATGAAGAAATTAATGTGCCACTCGATTTCAACGGCGACTATCAGCCTGAGCAGAAAAAGTTTGAACAGTTGTTTGATGTTCAGAATCCAGGCAAGACGTTGGGCGTTGATATAAAGTTCTCTGAGCTCTCCGATGAGGTGAAGCTGGCTTATACTACTTACAGATTCGAGTACTGGCTCAACACCTTCGAGAAGGCTCGCGACAGTTTCGGGATAAAGTATGCTTATTATATTGTACCTACGGGTGAGTATTTGCATATGTATTGGATGATCGATGCTGTTCGAGAAGAAAAAGTCGTGAATGGTGCGAAGTATCTTCATCTCTGTGAAGATGTTCCTGAAGTGTTGGAAAAACATCAAAAAATGTGGGAAGCTTGGAATACTGGTGAGATTCCAAAAGGTTATGATACTTACGATAATCAATATGGTAAGACCTACGCTTATTATATGCCGCTCATAATCAACGGCAACAAAATGGGACTAATCGGCACTGAAGTTGAGATTGAGACTGTCAATCGAGAAATATTCAACCGTACTTTTAACCAAAGTATTGGTATGGCTGCGATATTATTCGTCTGTGTCGCTGCCCTTCTCTGGTTCATCAATGATCGCTACATCTCAAAGTTGGCACATCTTCAGCTGAATGTCAGAGAGTATTCACAAATCAAAGACCCGACTATCGCAAGCACCATTGAAAACGACGCCATAGGACACGATGAGATTTCTGCACTTGCCCAGCAGGTGGCGGCAATGATTCTTGAGCTT
>JAFVEZ010000015.1 GCA_017475745.1 Selenomonadaceae bacterium | reverse complement strand
CGGCTCGGCTTTAGCTTCAGAATAGAGCAGCTCATCTCTCAAGAAGTCAGTAAAGCTCAAGAAGTGATCGAATTGTTTGCCTTGAGGTTCAATTATCTGTATACTGGCATACGGCTGCGAAATTATCAACTGTTTGAATTGTTGATTGACTGTCTCTTGTATGGTAGTCTGATTATCCGCTTGTAATCTTGCAGGTATCATGTTGAAGTTTTCATCTGTCTTGCTCGGCACAAGCGTCGCGAATGCTACATCTTGAGAGCTGTTAAACTCTTGCAGCATTATTGCCCAGGCTGTCTCTAACATTGCCATCAGCATCATCTTATTTGATTTTGCCTTTTCGCGCAGGTCACTCATTATGTCAGCAGGCACAGTTAAAAAATAGGCTTTTTGCTTGTAAAATCCTGCATTTGTCCTTGAATATGGCAGTAACGGCAAATTTGGCATATTTTCCAACATTTTTGACCAATAATCTTTTACTGATTTTGATATTTGGATTTTTGATAGTGTCGATAATGTTGAATTTTTCTTTGTTGGAGCCACTGTTTCCAAATTCATTACTTCACGGAAGAAATTTTTAATATCGAAACAGTTTTCAATCAACCTTGACACTGTCACTAAGACCGCATATTCTTCATCAGCGGTGTGGAATACCGAAAATTTGATTAAATGATTGTGCCGCAAATCGAAATTTTGGCGCATATCGGCTTCAATTATATTTTTTAAAGTTGCATCTATATCCGGCGAATTTTCCAAATTTCTGTAGACTATTTCCGGCATTTCCTGACGCTTATCAAAAAATACTTTCAGAGTACGACCATCGACTTGGCAATAATTCATTCTCAATTCTTCAGTATTTTTGATTAGATCATTCACTGCAAGATTAAATCTCAATGGCATGAGATTTCCGCTGATCTTATACAATTTCTGGACAAACTGATTAGCTGACATCAAATTATTCTTGTCAAAGAAGGGCTTTTCCTCGTCCATAAGCTCTTCAATATGTTTGATCGTCTGTGGATTGTAACCTTTACTGTTAATAATTTGCTGTCCGTATATTTGTTTTAATATTTCTTGGTCATTTTTTGGTAGTTCCTCAAATTTTATTTTTTTAGACATATTCTATCTCCTATTCATTTTTTTTATTATATCAAATTCATTTAATTATATCAAATAAATTTGAACGACATTAAAAAACGCCAATCAAAATATAATTTCGATAAGCGTCTTTTGCTCAATTACCATTAGACTTACGAGTTGGCAGTTAATCTATGGTTATGTCACCATCAAACTCCAATGTCCAGGTCTCATCGGCTTCGGCGGAATTGTTAAGTACTAACTCAACATTCTTTCCGTCACTTGTATTGTAGAATTGCTCCGCTTCCTCTTGAGACATGCCACCGCGGACTTTGCGTTCAATCAGCCTGGTCTTGAGTATTTCAGGATTGGTCTTGATAAAGACGGTATAATCTGCCAGAGTGCGGATATTTGTCCATCTAGGGTCCTTTAACAACATATAGTTGCCCTCAATCAGAATGATCTCGGCTTCAACACTGATTGCGTCCGGCACAACGTCGTGGATATTTCTGTCATAAATCGGCCAGTCGGTCTCTTCCTGTTTGACTTCACGAATTTTGGCTTGAAGGCTGTCAAGATCGAAGGTCTGCGGAGCACCCTTGATAGACTTCATAGGAATGGTGTTGCCATCAACCTCTACAGTATGAGAATCCATATAGGCGTTAGAGAAGTGAAAGCCATCCATACCAATTGCGCGAATAGTAGTTAAATCTTGACGGTCCTTAGAAAGTTTCTCAAGGTAATGGGATATCGTTGTCTTACCGACACCTGGAGGACCGACGAGGAAGGCGATCACCTTACGACCGCCTACTTGCCCGTAAACCTCATTCAGCTTCTTGAGAAACGGTACGAACACCTCATTGATTGTATCGTCGGTAAATTTGGCGTTGAGGTTAAAACCGTTCACTTCTGTCTCAAAAGTTACCCAATGCTTCTCTGACATAGTATCACACTCTTTCATTAAAGATTATTACGCTTTCGCTGTAAGAATATACAAGCTGCCAAGACGATTAGACCGATAACGTCTGTCATGACTTCTGGTATAATCATCAAGAGACCGCTAACAAACAGGATTAGTCGCTCAATGAAGCGCATATCGGCAATCAAATAGCCTATCAGCGACGAAGACAGTGCCACCATTCCGAATATCGCCGTTACAAGTGAGTATATCAGATTCAGCGGCGTTGCGTCAATCATTAGCAGCACCGGTGAGAGGACAAAGATATAAGGTATGATAAACGCCGCGATTGCCAGCTTGGAAGCGTTGACACCCGTCTTGAGCGGATTGCCGCCGCTTATTGCCGAACCCGCGTAGGCTGCAAGCGCAACCGGCGGCGTCACATCAGCGATAATGCCGAAGTAGAATACAAACATATGCGCTGCGAGAACGGGAATATTCATTTGTACAAGTGCAGGCGCGGCTATGGTTGAGGTTATTACGTAGTTAGCGGTTGTCGGCACACCCATACCCAAGAGCAGAGCAGTTATCATTGTGAAGAACATTGTCGGCAACATTATTCCGCCGGCGAAGGACAACAGCGCTGAGGCTAACTTTAAGCCAGCGCCTGTCTTTGTCACGACACCGATAATGATACCCGCTGAAGCACAGGCAACTAAAACTCCAAGCACAGCCTTTGCGCCTTTCTCAAGTCCTCTGATGATCTCAATCGGCTTCATTCGAGTAGACTTCCTCAAGAACGAAGCGGCAATCGACAGCACTATTGCAAAGAGAGCTGCTCTCATTGGCGTATAGCCACTCACTAGTAAGTATACTATCACAATGAGCGGTATTGCCAAGTGTCCACGCTCCTTGAAGAGTTCCCAGACTTTTGGCAGCTCACTGCGAGGAATACCCTGCAATTTCTTGCGCTTTGCTTCGAAGTGAACACCTAGCCATACGCCGGAGAAGTAGAGAACTGCTGGTATCACTGCCGCCTTGACGATTTCTATATACGGCAAACCGACAAATTCAGCCATCAAGAATGCTGCGGCACCCATAACCGGCGGCATTAGTTGGCCACCCGTTGACGCCGCCGCTTCAACCGCTCCGGCAAATTCCTTATCATACCCAAGCTTCTTCATCATAGGTATAGTGAATGAACCTGTGCCCGCAACATTCGCAACAGAGCTACCAGAGACCGTGCCCATCAGCCCACTCGACAGTACCGCTACTTTAGCAGGCCCACCGCTTGCCCAGCCTGCGATTGCATTCGCCAAATCAATGAAAAACTTGCCCAAGCCCGTCGATTCAAGATAAGCACCGAAGAGTATAAACAAGAATATGAACGTTGACGAGACGCCAAGAGGTATGCCGAATATACCTTCGGTTGTGTAGAAGAGATGACCGACTAACTGCTCAGGTGTCAGACCGCGATGTGCCATAATGCCCGGCATATATGGACCTGCAAAGGCGTAGACCAGAAAGAGCAGCACGACACAGAGCATAGGCAAACCGACTACACGCCGCGTTGCTTCAATGACCAACAATACACCCGTCAGTCCGATGGCAAAGTCCATTGATGTCGTGATTCCGGAACGCATGACAAGTTCCTTGTACTCAATTAGAATGTAAGCCGGTGCCGCTGCGCCAAGGAAAGCCAGCACTGCGTCAATCGGGTGCAAGCCCTTCTTTACCCAACTTTGACGCATAGGATAAAGTAAATAGACCAGTGACAGGCCGAAGCCCAAGTGAACTGCGCGCTGGAGTTGAGCGTCAAGTACACCGAAAACTGCGGTATAGAGTTGGAACACTGAGAAGGTGATTGATAGTGCCGTAATGAATTTGGCAATCAGTCCTCTGTATTCGGCTGTATTTGATTCCTTATCATACTTCTTGAGAGCTTCTTCAGCTCTCTGTTTGTTTTTGTCATCTTCTTTAATCATAAAATATACATTCCTAACTATATTTCTGTATCGTTACAGTGACCTTAACTTTTATTTCTTCGCGATAGTTCACCACGTTCCTCTCAATATCACGGCGTATACGCTCTAACTGTCCTTTCTTCGTCGGCATTCAGCAAGACGAGTATCTCTTGCAGGTACGAAAGAGCCAAATTGCTATAGATAGATATATCACATCTGATATGTCAAATCAAAATTATAATATCGCTTTATATCGAGGTACTATTGAAACGCTAACGAGAGAGCCGAGACGTACAATCTCATAAAGCTGAAGAGTTTGCCCATTGATCGTGATTGATAGCTCAGTGCCAACACCAGGACGCAAGGCAAGACTCTTAATCGGACGGTTGAGGTTATCCATTATGAAGTCATTGCCATCACGGCGGAAGGTTCCGTCACTCTCAAGGAACGGCAGACCAACGCCAAAAGATTGATAGCGTGTCGACTTCAAAACAAATCCGCTGCAATCATCATTAACTATAAAGTATTCCTCAACAGGTGTCTTTTGAACCGAATGTATGAATCTTGTTGAGAACTTCATACCCGCTTCAGCCGTCACAGTGAATAATACTTTGCCGTCACCTTCAATCAACAATACAGGTCGAGTCATATACAGTATACAAAATATAAAGAAGAGTGCGCCAACCGGATAAAACAGTCTGCCGGTAACGCCCTCTTCAGAATTAAATATCGACATTATTTCTCAAAGAATGCTTTGGCGCCGCCATTCATCTCGATTGGAATACCTTTCAT
>JAFVEZ010000014.1 GCA_017475745.1 Selenomonadaceae bacterium | reverse complement strand
TTTTGAAACCTCTAAAGCCTGCCGCGCCTAGCTTCTGCTTACTCTTCCTGAAGAGTAAGGGGCTTTTGGTACTTTTGGCCAGTGGAAAGTAGATATCACCCAACAACTCTCAGCGTCATCATGAAGGCCTAAAATTATGAGATTCATTCAATCAATATCAATACCCAAATCAAAACAATGCGAGGTGTAAACTCATGCCCAAATGTTTAGCACTGCTCCTGCTGATAATTATGACCTTTGTCAATCAAGCAGAAGCAGCCACCAAAGAAGTCAAGCCGCTCTTCGGTCTGTCTAAGTTTATCAGTAATGAAGCTGACGAACTCCTCAATCAGAGCTGGACAGAACTACATATGAGCGGTGAAGCTGCCAAGATGTATCCCAAACTATCAAAGGCAATCGAAAAGTATAACATCGAAGAACACGACAAGGCAATGGAACGCCAAAGGAAGTATCACGAGGAAGCACTCTCATTAAAACAAGAAATGCCGCCAGAGAGCTTCCGACCATTTTATGACAAATGTGACTTGATTGTCCGCCGCGCCGATTCAACGGTACTGAGTCTTTTGGAAGATACATCAGATTATATGGGAGGCGTTCATGGAATGTACGGTTACTTCGGTGTCAACTTCGACACCGCCACCGGCAAACGCCTTCAAATCTCTGATATCTGCACTAATGCTGAGACTCTAATAGGAGCAATCCTCACTCGACTTCACGAGGACTATCCAAGATCGCCGTTTGAAAACGCCGAAGCTTACATCATGGAGCATGTTGTTCAAGATACCCTCAACTTCACCATCAACCCGGACGGTATATCGGTTTACTTCAACCCTTACGAGATAGGCAGCTATGCTGAAGGTCTCTTCACCGCAACTCTCCTCTTCAGCGAATATCCTAATCTCTTCAAGTCCAAGTATACTCAGTCTCCAAAGGCATACTGTCAGTCTCTTCCGCGATATGGCGCTAACATCGTGAGCTTCGAGACTGGTAAGCGCAACTATATCCAGCTTGATATTGATGACGCAGGCTTCTTCCGAATCTTCACGGGCGCTGGTAACACCGAGGATCGCACCGGTCTTGCCGGCATTAGAGAGCTAGTCCTTGTTCACATGGTTGACGGAAAGAACTACATCTACGTCGATGGCTATATTGAGGGCGAAGGGCGCCGTCTCCATGTCTTCAGCGTCAGTGAGAGCAAGATTGAGCTGGTCGGTGTAATGCCCTACACCTTCAAGAACTTGGGCGGTCTCAAGTACGAGACTTGGTGGATTCCAACTAATCCCAACAACATTCGCTTCGATAGCATGGAGCCAATCGGTAAAAACAACCAAACAAGTCACTTCGGAGCTATCCAAGACGACGGCACCTTCTCATTCAGTTGAATTCACTCAGCTCTACATTGCGCCACCAACCGCTGTCATGATAATAAATATAATCAGACCTATCACGCTGCCGACTATTGACCCATTGAGTCGAATCCATATGAAGTCCTCTTCAGCCTTGTTGTACACCAGAGAATTGAGTTGATCGTCAGTGAGGTTTATGAGTGACGTTTGGGCGATATTGGCGAAGATAGGACGCGCTGTCAAGGCAGAGCGGGCAGCAAGATCGAATATAAACTTCTCAACGGCAGATTGAACTGCCGTTTTGTTTTCCAAAAGCGAGATGAGTCGCTCAAACTGTTCAGCCAAAAAGCCATACACGAATGAGGGCAGATCCTTTGAGGTCTTGACCTTAGCAAGCTTGGCAAAATCGGCTTTTGAGAGCTGAGTATTGATCCTCACCAGTGCATCGTGAATTATACTTTCAAATGGCAGAGAGTTGACTGTATCAAGCTGAAGTTTGTAGATAAAGTCGCGAAACTCAAGAGTTTCACTAATCTTGGCAAAAGTCTTGTGGCACTCACTCAACACTGACTGTTGAACATGAGAATCAACGGCAATCTCATCAAGGAAGGCTAGTAAGTGACGCTGCATTAGAGTGGCAGCTTCAGTGAAATTGACCAAATCAAGTGCCTGTGCAAGTCCAGCCATGAGAATTGAGAACGACGAGGACGACTGCGTATTCTCACCGGCGTAGTTCTCAAGAATCTTCTCGATCTTCTTGCGCGTCTCTTCCTTAGCAGCCACCTCACGGGCAGAGTGAATCAGGCTTTCCAAAATCGCCTTGTCCTTTCCGGAGCGCTTGAGGTATTGACTCAACTCGTGAATCAGTATATTACTTGGCACATCGCGAAGATGTTTGCGAATCTCCTCAGCTATTTTCTTGGCAGCAGCTTCCTTGTCGAGTTTGGCAACAAATCCCGCGATCTCCTCGAACATCGTAGCTACTACGGCACGACGAATGTCTGGCTGTTTGATGTACTCCAAGAGCTTAGGCAAGAGATGGAGATTACTGAGCTTCTTGAAGATTGAACGGCGCGAGAAGAACTCATTCTGCACCATGTTGACGGAAGCGTCTATAAAATCCTGGCGGCGGTTTGGTAAAATGGCAGTATGGAATGGAAATCCTAATGGCTTCTTGAAGAGCGCAGTGACGGCAAACCAGTCCGCTACACCACCGACAAGAGCCGCTTCTGCAATGAAGAGGATACCTTCCGCAATGATACTCTCAGGATTGATAATGTAGAAGCCCAATGCCGCCAAGAAGGCAAACAAGCTACATAATAGCGTTTTATCAGCGGTATTCCAATTCGTTGACAATCTTTACACCTTCCTTTCTCAACTGCCGGCTATAGTTTGGACGGCATAAGAGACCAGATAGAGCAGAATACCGACAGCGCAGCCGCAAATAGAGCCATTGATACGAATCATTTGCAAGTCGTCAGCGACCTTGCCTTCAACAAAGGTGGTCAGCTCCTCATCTGAGAGCGAATCCAACCTCTCACGAATGAGTCCAGGAATGGCGTCATGATAGTTGTTGATGAGTGATTCCAAAAGCTTCTTGATAAATCGGTCAAACTTATCTTGAAGGACAGGACTTGCGATAAAGTCATCAATCTTATCATCAATGATCTGCTCAACCGCACCTTGCCAAATCGGATTCACCTTCTCAAGTTTGATTATATGGCTGGAGTTCTCATCAACCTCTTGGAGCTTCTGCTGATTCTTCAAGTAATTCTCACTCTTGAGGTACTTGTCAAGCCAGTTCTTAATGTAGTCGGCAAGGTCAAAGTTATTAGCCAAGACCTTTTTAAAGTCACCAAAGAACTTTTGAGTATTCTCGTCACTTGTTGAGGATTTGAGGAAGTTGGCAAAGTACATAGACATATTCGCAGCAGTGGAGAGAGAATCAGGATCAACGATGCCGTCAGAAGTCAATGTGTTGATTGTGCCTTTGATTCGCTTATCAACGTTCTCATTGATGATCGTCAAAATCTTGTCATCAGTGAGATTAATGGCATTGAGAACAAGGGCACGTCCGGCAGAGTCCGCTTCATACTCACGCCTTAGTGTTGAGATTTTAAGGCGCAATGCTTCTTGGACGAACTCCGATTTGAATATATCATGCACTGCACCGAAAACCATAGCAAGTATCTTGCGGCTGTGTTCGTCCTTGGTTAAGACATTTACAACAGCGTCAATTATCTGCTTGGCGTCAATGTTATGTGCTTCGGACTTAATAATGGGCGTGATTGACTTGGCGATTGACTTTGTGTCTGCACTCGAAGCAATCTCCACCAGCGTATCATTAATGAGGGTCTTAACTCTAGCTCGACCGTCATTGTTTTGGAAGTAGGTGATTAGCAAATTGGCGGTATTCTCACTCTTGAGGTTGTTGATGATATTCTTTGCGCTCAGAAGGTCGCTGCTGACAAATTCCACTATGGCGTCCATGATGCGCTTCCTGTTCTTCTTAAGGATTTCGGTACGCCAACTTATGCCAAGTGGCTTGTGGAAGAGTGCAGTGACGGCAAACCAGTCCGCAAGACCGCCTATTGTTGCCGCCAAGAAACCATGGTTGAGTAGCCCTAGAGTAAAACCGCTCATACTTGGTACTAGTGGAGAGATTGAAGGCAGTGTCGCCAATGCGCCCGCAGCACTTATCATCAGTGCTGTATTCGCTTTAAGTTTATTATGCATATACCTCAGACCTCATTGAAAAAAATCGGCTTGACAATTCTGCCAAACCTTGATAATATAACTACAAGATAGTTGAATTGGGACTCGACTACCTTCTGGATTACAAAGTTGTAGATAGCCGTCTAGTTTAACGGCTTTTTATTTGCGTTTATTTAAAGAACGCTTGGTAAATGATGATCGCCGTCTGGACTACGTTTAACCAGAAGTTCCAGTCAGGTTTATTGTGTTTCTTCACGATCATCACCTCCTTCTGCACTCAGAAGGAAGCCGTTTCAACTATCTTAATTTATGTT
>JAFVEZ010000013.1 GCA_017475745.1 Selenomonadaceae bacterium | reverse complement strand
TTGCAATCATTGTGGATATAGAAATCCTCTAACTAAAAATTTGAATGTAAGAGAGTG
This sequence comes from Selenomonadaceae bacterium, assembly GCA_017475745.1. Lineage (GTDB taxonomy): Bacteria > Bacillota > Negativicutes > Selenomonadales > Selenomonadaceae > Quinella. The sequence goes on along the minus strand of JAFVEZ010000013.1, from coordinate 36,241 downwards.
GCATTGTCCAAAATGTGGAGCACATCACGATAGAGATGAAAATGCTGCAAAAAATATTTTGGTAAAGGCACTTGAGATAAGGCAAAGTGCCTAAATAGATATAAAAACTACCGTGGGACACACGGGAAGTCACGCTTGTGGAGAACGTGTAAGACCTAAAACTTAGCCGCTTGTGGCAAAGGCTGTGTTCATTGAAGCAAGAATCCGCCGGCTTTAGCCGTGCGGAGTGTCAAAATAGCATAGATAATGACAATGTAGGAATTGTGACTTTATAATAGGAGTGATTTAACTTGTTGAAGATTGCACTTGCTCAAATGGAAGTTAGAGCTGGTCATCCTGATATCAACCTCGAAAAGATGTTAAAATTTATTGAAGATGCTAAGAGAGAAGAAGCCGATCTTATCATCTTTCCTCATCAATCCATTGCAGGCAGTTTGGCAGGAAACCTTCTTCTACAACCTACCTTCATGAAGGATTGCATAGCCTTCAGAGAAGATATACTTAAATCGAGTGAAGGAATGACTACCCTACTCAGTAATACCAAGACTTCCGGTGCTCTTGATGTCAAGGTGAGAGATAAGCGTTATTCAATCGCCTACACTTTTGAGGACAAGCCTTGTAGTGCTGACTTTGGATTTATAGAGACGAAAGCGGATCTCTGTGTCGTTTTCACGGCCACGCCTTTCGTAATTGGCAAGAACAGAACTCGCGACGCTTACTTCAAAGAGCGTGCAAAGGTTTGGGGTTGCCCCATTATTCATATCAACTGTATCGGTGTGCAGAATGCTGGCAAGACAATCTATCCATTTGACGGCAACAGCACAGTCTACAACTCTAAGGGTGAAGTCGTCCTCCGTGCCAAGTCATTTGAGGAGTCACTGATATTTCTTGATCTCGACAAGATTGATGTAATGTCTCCGATTATTGAAACTAAAGAGCCTGAGATCGCTGAGGTGTATAGAGCTTTGCATGGTGGAGTAAAACACTTCTTGTCTCAAATCGGAATGAAGAAGATCGTCATCGGTATCTCCGGTGGTATTGATTCTGCCGTTGATGCTGCCCTCTACACCAAAGTTCTCGGCGCTGAGAATGTCCTGTTAGTTAATATGCCAAGTGTCTTCAACTCAACAACGACCAGAGGGCTCTCTGAGCAGTTAGCCAAAAATCTCGGCTGCAATTATATGGTTGTTCCGATCCAAGAGAGCGTCGATCACACTGTAAATCAGCTTGAATCAATACCAATGACTTATCTTGCTGATGGCAGCACTCACAATATAGAGCTATCTTCGTTCGTTCGTGAGAATATCCAGGCACGTGACAGAAGTTCTCGCATACTTGCGGCACTTGCAGCGGCATTTGGCGGCGGCTTCACCTGTAACGCAAACAAAGCAGAAACCACAATCGGTTATGCCACCATGTATGGCGACTGCGCCGGTGTTGTCTCTGCTCTTGCTGATTTGTGGAAGCATCAGGTTTACGCGCTTGCTCACTATCTCAATGACGAGGTCTATAAGCATGAAGTCATTCCTCAAGGTATCATTGATATTGTGCCGAGTGCCGAACTCTCAACCGCCCAAAATGTCGACGAGGGCAAGGGCGATCCGCTGAAGTATCCTTATCACGACTATCTGTTCAAGGCGTTCGTTGAGGATAATAAGACGCCGGAAGAGATACTTCAATGGTATTCTGAGGGCATACTTGAGGAACAGATCGGTTGTGGTCCTGGTCTCGTTAAGAAGTACTTTACCTACGCTGAAGAGTTCATCAATGACCTTGAGCGCTGGTGGAATATGTTCACCGGCATTGCCGTCGCCAAGAGGATACAGGCACCGCCACTCATTGCCGTCACTGAACACGCCTTTGGCTCCGATTTCCCCGAAGCTCAAAGCTGCACCTACTATTCACGTGCATATAAGTCGCTTAAATCTAAGTTAATGAAGGAGTAACAAAATGATTAACATTGCAATGCTTGGAACCGGCAAGATTGTGCCGGAAGCTATCGACGCCATTAAACAAGGCGGCAAGTTCAATGTCGCTGCAATCTGGGCACGCCCTCACAGCAAGGACAAGGCAGAAGCACTCGCTCAGAAGTTCAACATTAAGAAAGTCTTCACTGACTATGAAGAACTCCTTGCCGATCCTGAGATTGAGTTCGTCTATGTCGGTCTGGTCAATGCCGTTCACTATGAGTACACGAAAAAGGCACTCAACGCTGGTAAGAACGTCATTCTTGAGAAGCCTTTTACCGTTAAGGCTGTTGAAGCTGAGGAACTTGCCAATCTTGCCATCAAGAAGGGTCTCTATCTCTTTGAAGCGGTTACTCTGCTCCATTGCCCGAACTTCTACAAGATTCGTGATACCCTCAAAGACCTTGGAAATATCAAGCTCATTCAGTGCAACTACTCTCAATATTCCAGCCGCTATGACGCCTACAAAGATGGCAAAGTTCTGCCTGCGTTCGATCCCAAGCTCTATGGTGGCGCTCTCTATGACATCAACATCTATAACATCAACTTCATTATCGGTCTGTTCGGAGCGCCGAAATCTCTGGAATATGTTGCCAATATCGGATTCAACGGTATTGATACTTCCGGTTTCCTCGTGTTGAAGTATGACAACTTTATCGCTCACTGCACCGGTGCCAAAGATTCGGAAAGCCCTTCATTCTTGATGATCCAAGGTGACAACGGTTTCATGAGAGTGAACAGCGCACCAAATCTGTTGTCTAGTTTGGAAATCAATATTCGCGGTCGAGAGGTCGAGACAATGAACTTAAATCAATTTGATCATAGAATGGTACATGAATTCATTGAATTTGCCGAAACCTTCGAGAATAAGGCATATGATAAAATGAAGCAAAGCCTTGAGACTTCAATAATCGTTGTCAATGCTGCCGAGACTGCTATCAAGAATGCAGGACTTCACTATGGCGATAAGATATAATATTGCTGAATCTACTCTACTTTATCAGACGAAATGATCAATTGCTAAGGTCATGTTGATCTTGTAACCATGATCGAGAGGACCATTGCCCTTGCCAAGATTTAAACCCGAAGAGAGAGCACCCATCAAATAGAGCTTTGCCTTGCTGATAGCTTCACCAAGCGACATACCCTTGGCAAGATTTGAAGCAATAGCTGAAGATAAAGTACAGCCAGTGCCATGAGTATTATCAGTTGCAATTCTCTCGCCATAGAACCATTTAAAACCTTCTTCATTGCAAAGGAGATCTGGAGAGGAGTTTTGGAAGTGACCGCCCTTGGCAAGCACTGCACAGCCGTATTTATCGTACAACATCTTGGCAGTCTCTTCCATATCAGCCTTTATCTTTATATCTTCCGCTGATTTATTAGCCAACACTGCAAGCTCAAACAAATTGGGCGTGATGACGGTAGCAAGTGGGAATAAGGTAGCGGTCAACTTATCCACAGCATCGTCATTGAGGAGTTTGGCGCCACTCGTTGCGACCATAACAGGATCAACGACAACATTTTTCGCCTTGTAATGGTTGAGCCTATCTCCAATAACCTCAATCAATGCGGCAGAAGAGACCATTCCAACTTTAACCGCGTCAGGGAATATGTCGGTAAATACTGCGTCGAGCTGGGCAGCCAAAAACTCCGGCGTTGAATCAAGAATAGCCGTCACGCCTTGAGTGTTTTGAGCCGTCAATGAAGTTATGGCGGACATGCCGTAAACGCCATTGGCAATCATTGTCTTCAAATCGGCTTGTATACCGGCACCGCCACTGGAATCACTTCCGGCAATCGTGAGTACCGTATTTAAAGTTTTATTCATACTATCACCGCAAATCAATTAATTCGTCGTGATTAAATTATAAGATTAACTAGCAATCAGTGCAATTCGTTAAATCAATAACTTATCCAGACCGATAGTAAGACCCTTGAGATTCCGAACTCTCTTGCAGGCAAGTACGACACCAGGCATGAATGAATCGCGCCCTGTTGAGTCGTGGCGAATAGTAAGAGTCTGTCCCAAACCGCCGAAGATAACCTCTTGATGTGCAACATATCCTGGCAATCTGACACTGTGAATACGAATACCGTCGACATTGCCGCCTCTGACATTTGCAATCTTCTCGACTTCATTTGGGTGACCTTGCTCATGTTTTGCTCTAACTTCTGAGATCATCTTTGCAGTGAGTTCAGCAGTTCCGCTCGGTGCATCTAGCTTTTGATCGTGATGAAGTTCGATTATCTCAACGTCCGGAAGATACTTAGCTGCCTGTTGTGCCATCAACATCATGAGCACTGCACCTATAGCAAAGTTAGGAGCAATGAATACTGGCGTATCGTTTGTCTCTGAAGTTTGACGAATCTTCTCTTTGGCTTCGTCACTTAGTCCAGTTGTACCGACGACAGGTGAGACTTTATGTTCAAGTGCAGTGATGACATTATTAAAAACCACTTGCGGTTGAGTGAAGTCTACCATGACATCAGGTTTATGAGTATCGAGAGCCTTTGCCAAATCAGTCTCAATGACAATATCGTTAGCTTTATGACCAGTGAGTTCTCCTGTGTCTGCACCACCGATCACATCAACCGCACCTACAAGTTCCAACTCATCATCATTTATAACGGCGTTGAGAACCGTACGGCCCATTCTTCCATATGCACCATTTACAAGTACTTTAACCAAAAATATCGCCCCCAAAACAATTTATATATCATTTCAAAAGATTATTAAACTAAAATTTTTTACTTGTCAAGACTTGCACTGAAAATTTTTTTATGCTATTATTTTGTCGAGAAGGAAAAGCCTGAGATGTGCGAAAACTTTATTAATGTCTAACCTACATTTATATTAGGGAATCTGATTTGAATGGCGGATGGAGAATTGTCCTCTGAGACGAGTAACAGAAACCGGACTTAAGGTACCCACCTGCGAGTTGCAGGGTTTAGGCATAAAAAGAAATCGGCATTTTGGACCCCTTTTTGGAGGAGGGATTGCTTGCGTTACAGCGGCAGTCTCTTTTCTCGTTTATTAAATCCACTTGGCAGCGTCTATAGCATGGTAAGTGATAATTATATCTGCGCCGGCACGCTTCATACAAGTCAATGACTCAAGTACTATTCGCTTCTCGTCAATCCAACCATTCCTTGCTGCGGCTTTAACCATCGCATACTCACCGCTCACATTGTAGACCGCCACAGGGTGGTTTATTTTATTTCGGACGCTTCTCACAACGTCCAGATAGGCCGTTGCAGGTTTAACCATGATGATGTCAGCGCCTTCAGCAATGTCAAGTTCAACCTCTTTAAGTGCTTCACGAAAGTTGGCAGGATCCATTTGATACTGTTTGCGATCTCCAAACTGAGGTGCAGAATCGGCGGCATCTCTGAAAGGTGCATAGAATCCGGAAGCATATTTGACGGCATAACTCATTATCGAGACATTTATAAAACCCTTAGAATCAAGAGAGTCACGGATTGCCGCAACGCGTCCGTCCATCATATCTGAAGGCGCAACGATGTCGGCACCTGCTTCGGCTTGGCTTACCGCCACTTTACTAAGTAACTCCAATGTGGAATCATTATCGACATAGTGTCCACAAAGTTTGCCGCAATGACCGTGGTTTGTGTACTGGCAGAGACAGACATCACCAACAATCACCAGCTCCGGTACAGCCTTCTTGATGGCAGTGATGGCACGCTGAACTGGACTGTTCATATCCCAAGCGCTTGATCCTATCTCGTCCTTGTATTCCGGCAAGCCAAAGACCTCAACCGAAGGTATACCTAGATCAGCAATCTCTTTGGCAACCTCAACGGCATTGTCAACAGAGAAGTGGTATACATCTGGCATGCTTGGGATTTCTTCCTTGATGTGTTCACCAGGCACAACAAAGATAGGATAAACAAAGTCTTTCGGCGATATAGTTGTCTCCTTGACCATTTCGCGGATATTTTCATTTATTCTAATTCGACGTGGACGTAACTTCTGTATCAAATCTATCATCTCCATGTTAAATCTTCATTATTATTCGATATCATGAACTGTGCATTGTGACTCTTTGATTGCAAGTACTAAATCATGCTCTTTGTTAAGTGTAGAGCGATGCCCGACACTTACTATGGTAAGGCGTGGCAGTCTTTCTCGAAGCATTTGATACATCTCTTGCTCACGCGGCTCGTCCAATGCTGAGGTTGCTTCGTCCAAGAACAGGAAGTCCGGCTCTCTTAGCAGTACTCTAGCAAATGCCAATCTCTGCTGCTCACCTAATGAGAGGATTCTGCTCCAATCATCTTCAACTTCTAGTTTGTCCGTAAGCTCTTTAAGACCTACTGTCTCTAATATTTCTGAGAGTCTTTCTTTGCTTTGGGTTTCCGTTGAAGGATATTCAATCGCCCGTCTCAGTGTACCCAGCGGTAGATACGGTCTCTGCGGTAGAAAGAGTACTTTTGCACCCTCTGGAAGATTTATATTCCCTTCAGCGTAGAACCATATACCTGCCAATGTTCTCAACAGTGTCGACTTGCCACAGCCCGATGCACCAGTAACCAACAGCCGCTTCGACTGCTCCAAATCAAATGATAAATTTTTTATCAATACTCTATCGTTTGGCAGTTTGACCGTCAACTTTTCAACGGACAAATTCCCTCTTGAAGTGTTTTCACGTTTGACATCATCTTTGACTTCTGTTGCTTCTTCAATGTGTTCAGTGAATCCCGCAAGACGATTGACTACTGCTGCCAGGCTTGCTATAGTGTCATATGAATCGACAAAGTAGCTCAAGGCGTCCTGCACTCTGCCAAATGCCGAAATAGTTTGCATAAGTCCGCCAAGCTGCATAGCTCCACCAAAGTATCTTGGCGCCGCCATCACAAGTGGCACAATCACCGCAAGTTGAGCATAGCCATTGACATAAAAGTTTAAGTGCTTAGTTTTCTTCATGAGTTCCCAGAAATTCTTTATCACGTGGCTAAACTTACCTTGAAAGCCTTCCATCTCAGCCATTTCGCCACGATAGAAGGCTATGCTCTCGGCATTTTCTCTGAATCTCATCATATTGAATCGAAAGTCTGCTTCATACTTCTGTTGATCGAAGTTTAAGCCAATCAACTTACGTCCGACTTTATGTGCCAGAAAGGTGCCTACACTTGAATATGCTAGTGAGAACCAGAACATATAGCCGTAAATCACAATCGTAGCGCCGCCAATCTCAAGTGAGTACTCGCCGGAGAGTTCCCAAAGTACTACACCAAAAGCAACAAGAGTTGTTATCTGTTTTAAAAGACCTATCAACAACGCTAGTGTCAATCCAACGAATTGATTTATATCTTCGGATATACGCTGGTCTGGGTTGTCGGTTGCACCACCTGTGAGCTGAAGTCTGTAGTAAACCTGCTTGCCTAACCAAGAATTTAGATATTGATTAGTCATCCAGGTGCGCCACTTGAGTTGCAACATTTGTCTCAAATATACCGCATAGACAGCAATCATTATATAAGTGAAGGCGATCAGCGAAAATTTCCCAATGAGTCCCCAGAAGAGATCCGCTTCATAGTTTTGTAGAGAGTTGTAGAACTCATTATACCAATCGTTAATCTGCACCAATAGGTAGACCATTGCGAAGTTTAAGGCGATGACAACAGTCAAAAGTCCTCTTGCTTTCCACTTTTCCTCCGATGACCAGTACCCTTTAAACAGATGCCAAAAGCCTTTAAATAAGTTTTGTTTCACCATATCACCTCATTTCGCATTATATCACAACCATGCGTAGGGTGCAACCTTTTGCTGTTTTTTATCGGATTGCCTTTGTTACGATTGACAAGGGCATTTTCTAAGTGATATAATCAAATGCAATTTATCGGATAAGTATTTCTACTTTCTTGATCGTCAGAGGGGTGAATCTATGGACGAACGTATTATTTCAAATCAAGAGCAAGGTGCTGATGATTGGCAGTATAGTCTGCGCCCTCGCAAGTTGGCTGAATATATCGGGCAGGACAAAGCTAAAGAAAATCTTTCGATCTTTATTAAGGCTGCTATCTCAAGAAAAGAAGCCCTCGATCACGTTCTGCTCTACGGTCCGCCTGGTCTCGGTAAGACTACTCTGTCCGCCATCATTGCTAATGAACTCGGCGTCAATTTCCGTCCAACTTCAGGACCGGCCATTGAGAGAAGCGGCGATCTTGCTGCTCTGCTGACTAATCTTCAGCCGCGTGATGTCCTCTTTATTGATGAGATTCACCGCCTTCCACGCGTCGTCGAAGAGATTCTCTATTCCGCCATGGAGGATTTCACTCTTGATATTATCATTGGCAAAGGTTCCGGCGCCCGCTCTATCCGCCTTGATATTGCGCCGTTCACTCTGATTGGTGCTACTACAAAGGCCGGATCACTCTCGCCACCTCTAAGAGACAGATTTGGTGTTATAAGTCGTCTGGAATATTACTCTATAGAAGCACTCATTGAGATCATCAATCGTGCTGCACGTGTCTTGAAGATACCGATTGAAGCCAACGGCGCCGCTGAGATTGCCAAGCGCTCACGCGGCACGCCGAGAATTGCCAACCGTCTTTTGAAGCGAGTTAGAGATTTTGCAGAAGTGCAAGGTTCCTCAACCATTACAGATGAAATTGCCGATAATGCCCTAAAAATGCTTGAGGTTGACAAAGTGGGACTTGATCACACTGACAGAAGAATGCTTGACGCTATGATTAATAAGTTTGGCGGTGGTCCCGTTGGACTTGAAACTATCGCTGCATCTATCAGTGAAACTCGTGAAACCATTGAGGATATTTATGAACCCTTCCTGCTGCAACTTGGATTCATCGTCAGAACTCCTCGCGGCAGAGTTGTCACCAAGGCAGGTTATGAGCATATGGGCGTATTATTTCCAAAATCTACCGAGGCTATGATCAATGACTTTGAACGCAGTCTTTTTGATTCGTAAGGAGTGAATTTATTTGAAATTGTGGAAAAAAATCCTCATCGGTATCTTTGTTTTGATGATGATAGGTTTGGGCATTGTCGTTTACGGTCTTTCAAAGGTGTCGGACATGTACACCGAGAAGATAGAACCTGAAATGCAGCGTTATGTTCAGATGACGACAGAAGAACAAGACGAATTTGTTATAGTTCACATAGGTGACCTCATGGGTAATTTTTTAAAGCCTGATGAGTTGCAGTCATTTCAAGAACTTATGACTGATGATCCTGAAATTCGTCAAGCCGGTATTGATTGGGGACGTTCAGCCTGTGCAGTCTTCATTAGAGATTCTGAAAATATTTCTGCTGAACTTTCTCCTGAAGATAAGGCAAAGTATATAGATGAGGCTGAAGAATATCAGCAGCGATTTGATAGATTTCATGAACTGTTACAAGAAGCCCAAGTTCAATCCGATAATTAGAACTCAATGGGTTATGGATTCCCTTAAATCTAACTTTATTATACAAGGTGGTTTATATGTTACAAGGTAAGGATTTATTGTCCATTCACGACCTCACAGTTGACCAAGTTGAGCACATTATTGACTTTGCTGCTCAACTGAAGACCTTGCAAAAGGCAGGCATTCCACATCGTCTGCTTGAAGGCAAGACTTTGGGTATGATATTTGAGAAATCTTCAACCCGTACAAGGGTTTCCTTTGAAGTCGGCATGTACCAGCTCGGCGGCAGTGCTCTGTTCCTGTCTAATCGTGACCTTCAACTTGGACGTGGCGAACCAATCAAGGATACCGCCAGAGTCCTAAGCCGCTATCTTGACGGCATTATGATTCGCACTTTCGGGCATGATCGCGTTCTTGAGCTTGCCAAGTATGCCGATATTCCAATCATCAATGGTCTGACTGATTTGCTGCACCCTTGCCAAGTTCTCACCGATTTGCTCACCATTCGCGAGCATAAGGGTAAGGACTTCAAAGGTCTCAAGATGGCCTACGTCGGCGATGGCAACAATATGACCAACTCTTACCTCTACGGCGCCGCCAAAGTTGGTATGACTTTGGCAGTTGCAACACCGGAGAATTACAAGCCCGATCAAGAAGTCTTCAACAATGCACTTGAGGACGCCAAGGAGACCGGCGCCTCTCTCTCTTGGACTGCCGATCCTGTTGAGGCTGTCAAGGACGCCGACATCATTGCCACTGACACTTGGGCAAGTATGGGTCAAGAAGCTGAACACGACGAGCGCAAGAAGATATTTGCACCTTATCAAGTTAATTCCGAATTGCTCAAGCATGCTGACAAACGCGCTATCGTTATGCACTGCCTACCTGCCTATCGCGGCGAAGAAGTCACTGAAGAGGTCTTTGAAGCTAATGCCAATGTCATCTTTGATGAGGCTGAAAATCGTCTGCATACTCAGAAGGCTATCATGGCTCTTACCATGGCAGATTCAGACTCACTTCTTTGAGATTTGGAGGTGACTTCCTTTGCAGAAACTTTTAATAATGGCAATGCTCTTGGCGACTCTGCTCACCATTAAGGTCTCCGAAGCTGCCGTCACAGAAGATCGTGCTTACTTTCCACCTGTTATTATGTACCATGACATTAAACTCATGCCACTTAATAACTTCGATGTAACTCTCAAAGACTTCCGCAAGCAGCTCAAATGGCTCAAGGACAACGGCTACAAGACACTTTCAATGGAAGAATTTATTGATACTGTCACTTCCGGCAAGGCTTTTCCTAAAAACAGCGTTCTTCTTACCTTTGATGACGGTTATAGCGACTCTCTTTCCTATGCTTTGCCCGAACTCAAAAGCCGCAATATGAAGGCTACCTTTTTTATCAATCGTTGGTATATTGGAAAGAAGGCAAAAGGCTATCCTTATATTACTGAATCTGAACTCAAGTCTCTTGCTGATGAACCTCTCATATCCCTTGGGTCACATACTACGAGCCATGAGCATCTCGACAAACTCTCTCCAGAGAGACTTGCTTTTGAACTAAGCGACACCAAGGCCTACCTTGAGGAACTTACCGGCAAGCCTGTCCTTGCTCTCTCCTATCCGTTTGGTGATTACAATGCAGACGTTATAGCTGCTACACAGACTGCCGGCTATGAGGTTGCCTTCGCCGTTCAAGATCGCGGTCTATTCGATCAGCCTGCTAGATTCTCCATTCCACGCATCTATATGGGGCTTGCTCTCTCTGCTAACAACCAGGCTCTCTTTAAAAAGTATGTTCGCAACTATAGCAAAATGCCGCCAGAAGCTTTTATTGATCGCTGGCAGCCACTTAACCAATAAAGTCAATACTATAAAAAAACCTCCTGTTGCAGAATGTGTAAAAACTATCTCAAGGAGGTTTTATATTTTGGCATTGACGCCGCTTAAAGTTAGTATTATTATTATATGCGGAGGTGTTCCAATTTAATGAATACAAAGTTTATAATGATAATTGTTATAATAGCGGCAATGTTTACAACAGGTTGCGGTGATGATAAATCTAATAGCGAAGGATCACAAACTTCTAATTCTGTTAAAGGAACTTCCCAAGAAATGGCATTTCCAAAAGTTCCTACCAATGATATTATAGCTGCCGATGATTTCTCAAATTTACAGCTCAACGATATAACCAAACCTATTTATGATAACCATACTATTTGGGAGCGCCAAGAAGCTGGTTTGCCAATGGCACTGCCTGAGATAAAGAACTACACCGGCGGTGGTAAAGTGGCTTATCTGACGTTTGATGACGGTCCCGATGATAAGAATACTCCCATGATTCTTGATATCCTCAAAAATTACGGTATACATGCGACTTTCTATGTCTGTGGAAACATGGTTGAATCTTATCCGCAAGTTTTAAAGCGTATTTACGAAGAAGGTCACGCAATCGGCAATCACAGCTACAATCATGTTTATAAGGAACTCTATCCGTCAACTGATAACTTTCTAAAGCAGATTTCCGATACCGATGAGATTATCAAAAGCGTTATAGGTGTTCGTCCATTGATAATCAGAACTCCAGGCGGTAGATCTGGAATGTGGACGCCTGATTATGAGCCGCTGATGACTGCTTGTGGCTATGTTGAGCACGATTGGAACGTCAGCGTTGAAGACGCTACAGCCAAAAAGCCTACCCCACAGGAAATGATTCACTTTGTCGATGAACAGACCAATAGACCGCTTAAAGATGAAATGGCACTAATATTAATGCACTCCAATAAAGGTAAGGAGAATACTGCCGCCGCTCTTCCTGGTATTATCAAAGTACTTGTTGATAAAGGATACAGCTTCGGTGTTGTCACTCCAATGACACCGCAGCCTTGGTAATTGTCATTGATGTGATTAGATAAAGATGGATAAAAGTACAAAGATTTTAATTGCAATAAACACAATATTAATAGCAATACTTGGAATATTCTACTTTGTTCTGTTCTCTGATTCAAAGGTAGAACGCGGACAACGACACAAGAAGATAACAACTGCCTATACAATGCAATCAGGAGAATTGCCTGATTTCGCTTCGGATAGAGATGAACTGCAGGACATGATAAAGTTCACCCTTGGGAAAGAATCGCCAAAGTTTGCTATCTACCTTTTCAGGCCAGACATGGAGACCCAGCCGTTTATATTTCAGTCACGTCCGATGAGACCGGCAAGCATGATAAAGATGTTCATTCTTGCTAAAGTCATGCAGGACGCCAAGGACGGCAAACTGTCACTTGATGAACTTATAACAATAACCGCCGATAACATTGTCGGCGGTGCAGGGAGTATTGCAGGTGAAGGCGCCAATGCAAGGGTGCCACTTCGCAAGGCAGCGGAATTGATGATAATCGAGAGCGACAATACTGCAACGAATATCTTGATTGATCGTATCGGCATGGACAATATCAATCAATATTTGCAAGTCAATGGCTACAATGACACGATTGTCAACCACAAGATGATGTTGCAGAAGGGCGCCACAAATCTTTCCTCCGCTGCTGATTTAGGTAAACTCTTCACAAAGATTTATAACCATAGTTGCGTTGATGAGTATTACGATCAACTCATGATCTCCTATCTGCTCAAGCAGCAAGATCGAGACTGTTTCCCAGCGGCACTGCCTTATTGGAATATAGCTCATAAGACTGGCGAGGTTGACAATCTCTATGATGACGGCGGTATCCTCTACGGGTCTAAAGGTGACTTTATTTTGGTCATAATGAATGATAACTACGACAGCCGTGGTGAGACTATTGACAAAATGAAGAAAATTGTCTCACAGATTGCCAACGACTTCATTGACTAGTCTGCGTTTGGAGATTTTACCAGTTGGTGTCCTTGGCAGTTCGTCAAGTTCGTGGAATTCACGAGGAATCTTATATAGTGCCAAATTCTTCTGCAGGAATAGTCTTAATTCTGCTACATCTATTCCCGATTTATCTTGAGTTGAATAGAAGCATATGCCAACTTCGTCTCGCCTGCTGTCTTTAACGCCGACAACTGCTGCGTCCTTGATATTGGGGAATTGATAGATAAACTCCTCTATCTCACGAGGGTATATATTCTCACCCATACTGATAATCATATCTTTAAGGCGGTTGACGATGTAAACGTAGCCTTCCTCATCTATCTTGGCAATGTCGCCAGTGTGAAGCCAGCCGTCCTCGTCAATGGCTTCCTTGGTAGCTTCGAGGTCATTCCAATACCCAAGCATAATATTGTCACCTCTGATGACAAGCTCACCTTCGTGACCTTGCGGCACATCTTTACCGTCAGAATCAACAAAACGCGCTTCGAGATCGGGAATGAATTGACCGGTTGAGCCTATCTTCCGGCGACCTGCAAGATTGAGCGTGATGATTGGCGATGCTTCACTGAGTCCATAACCTTCACTGATCGCAAGTCCGAACTTGTCAATAAAGTCTTTTGCAGTTTGAACAGGCAGCGGTGATCCGGCACTTATCACCATTCGCAAACTTGATATATCTTCTGCCTTCACAAGCTTAATCATCAAGCTGCATATCGAGGGTACAACACATAGCTCTGTGATCTGTTCAGTCTTTATGAGATTGACAGCTTCTTTAAGGACAAATACTTCTTGAATAAATATTGAGGAGCCGTTATAGAGCGGATTTAAAACCGAACATACCCAGCCAAAGCAGTGATACATCGGCAAAATGCAAAGAGCCTTATGCTCACGTCTGCAGCCGATGATTTTTATTTTCTCCACATTCTTGATTAAGTTTCGATGTGAGGAGACGGCACCCTTGGGATTTCCTGTGGTGCCGGAAGTGTAGATAATCGCGCAGGGATTATCGTCACTGAAGTCGTCAGGCAAGTTCGGTGCATCTTCAACAAAGTCATTAATATCTATAAAGGTTTTAATATTGTGCTGAGTGGGTTTACAAGTTATATACTCGTCGAGTTCAAGCGGTTTATATGTAAAGATGTGCTCAATATCTGAATTTTTGATAATATAGGCAATTTCTCTGCTACTGAGTTGAAAGTTAATCGGTACGGCAACGGCACCAAGTGAAACAATGGCGAAGTAAGTACAGACAAACTCAATGCTATTCCTTGCGAAGATTGCCACTCTATCACCTTGGCGGATACCCGTATGGTAGAGCTTATTACGACCATTCTTAACGAGCTCTTTCAACTCACTATAAACAAGGCGGCGCTCACTATCAACAAGTGCAACGTCGCCTTCCTTGCCGTTCTCTAATATCTCATGCAGCAGCATATTACTTGATCTTATCCTTAGAAGCCAGGAAATCTTCCAAAATCTTGCGCTTGAATATTTTACCTGTTGAAGTTCGCGGCAAATCCTCAAGCTGGTGGAACTCGCGAGGAATTTTATAAAGTGCCAGATTCTTCTGCAAGAATTGTTTTAAGTCATGAATATTCATTTCGGCGCCTTCATTCATTGAATAGAAGCACGCTCCGGCCTGTCCGCGAAGTTTATCTTCAACACCGACAACAGCAGCATCTTTGATATCCGGATAGCGATAAATGACTTCTTCAACTTCACGCGGATAGATATTTTCACCCATACTGATAATCATCTCTTTAAGACGATTGACAATAAAGACATATCCGTCTTCGTCGATTTTAGCGATGTCGCCAGTGTGAAGCCAGCCGTCCTCGTCGATGGCTTCCTTGGTGGCTTCTGGCATATTCCAATAGCCAATCATGACATTGTCACCTTTAATTATAAGCTCGCCTTCTTGACCTTGCGGAACGTCTTTGCCTTCGGAGTCTACAAAGCGCGCTTCAATATCAGGAATGATCGGGCCTGCAGAACCGACTTTAGGCTTACCGTAAGGATTCATTGTTACAACTGGTGAAGACTCACTGAGACCGTAACCTTCGCAAATCTCAACGCCGAACTTACCGATAAAGTCATTTGCAATCTGCACAGGAAGCGTCGTTCCACCACTTACAACCAGTCTAAGACTTGACATGTCCTCTGCGGTTGCAAGTTTAGTCAGCAATGAGCAAATTGACGGTACCACATACATGTCGGTTATCTTCTCGGTGCGTATGGTTTCGATAGTCTCCTTCGGTGTAAAGGAATCAAGAATGACGACCGCCGCACCTTTTGAAAGAGGATAGAGTACAGAACAAGTCCAACTAAAACAGTGATACATTGGCAGGACGCAAAGTACTTTATGTTCCGCCTTACATCCCATGTTAATCATCTGTTCAGCATTTCGGACCAAATTCTTGTGTGAGAGGACAGCACCCTTAGGATTGCCAGTTGTGCCGGAAGTATAGATAATTACGCAAGGATTGTTCTCAGTAAAGTCTTTTGGAAGTGATGGCGCTTCGTCAAAGGACTCATCAATATCACTGAGTTCTTTGATATCATGCTGAGTGACCTTGTGGGTTATTCCTGCGTGGAACTCAACCTTCTTGGTTGTTATATCGCCGTCTGCAAAATGTTCGTTGAGGTCAAGTGGCTTATAAGTAAAGATGTGTTCAATACCTGCATCTTTGAGAATATAGGCAATCTCTCTATTACTCAACTGAAAATTAATTGGTACATTGATAGCGCCAAGTGAAGCTATAGCAAAATAAGCGTATACAAATTCTATACTGTTTCTTGAGAAGATTGCAACGCGATCACCTTGACGAATACCGATATCATAGAGTTTGTTGCGGCATTTTGTAATTGCTTTCTTAAACTCACCATAACTAACACGACGACCATGGTCAACAAGAGCTATATCATCTGTTCGACCTTGATCAAGAATACTGTTCAACATTAAAATTCTCACTCCACTACAATTTAATTGAGCCACCATTTAAATACATTGCGTATATCAACAATCAAATCTTCAAAAATAGATACTTTGATTTCAGTTTTATCACCGTTAATATTATATTCTTCACCGGCTGTAAATTTGCCTTCAAGATTATGATACACTTTGACACTTCTGTTTTCTGGATCAACAATCCAATATTCTTTAACACCGTATTTTTCGTAGTCGTCTTTTTTCTTTCCAACATCGTTTTCCTTGGTAGATTCTGAAAGCACTTCAACTACCAAATCAGGCGCACCCTCTATAAATTTTTCCTTGTTAATGACTTTGGGCTTGCGAATTAAAACGCTGGCATCTGGTCTGAAGTGACTGCCATCTGCCAAATAAACATCGGCATTGTCTGCAAGAGTGAAAGCAGCAATATTATGTTCTCAAATATAAATATTGAACATTGTGACCAATCTGCTAACAATAATTCCGTGTGAAATATTAGGTGCCGGTGCCATATAAACTTTTTCGTCTCCAATGATCTCGTAGTCGACTTCACCGACCCATTCGCCGCCAATAAGCTCACGACCTGGAGGAATATAATCATAAGCGGTATTTTCCACAGAGTACACCTCATAGTCATTGATTAATTATTTCCTGCTTGCTGGCGAAGTCGCGCTATCCTTTCAGAAGTTGCAGGGTGAGTTGAAAAGAGACCTTTTAGTGCTACCTTTGCATTTTCAAGCGGATTGATGATAAACATATGAGCAGTCGCCGGACTTGCATCATGTAATGGCGCAGAGTGTTGGGCATAATATTCAATCTTCTCTAGTGCCGAAGCCAAATACATCGGGTTGCCACAAATCTCACCGCCAGTTTTATCTGCATCGTATTCACGAGAACGAGATATTGCCATCTGTATCAACATTGCAGCAAAAGGAGCAACAATAATAGTGAACAATGTGCCTAAAATTCCGCTGCCGCCTTCTTCGTCGTCAGACCTATTGCTACCAAAGATTGCCGCCCATTGAGCCATCTGTGCAATCATTGAGATAACACCCGCCATAGAAGCTGCTATGGTCGAGATTAAAATATCTCTATGTTTGACGTGTGCCAATTCGTGTCCAAGAACACCGCTGATCTCGTTATAGTCCAGCGCATTCATTATGCCTGTTGTAACGGCAACGGCAGCGTGATCAGGATTTCTGCCAGTCGCAAAGGCATTTGGCACATCGCTGTTGATGATGTAAACCCGCGGCATCGGCAAATTAGCATTTTGGGCAAGTTTAGCAACAAGGTTATAGAGCTGCGGTGCAGACTGAGCATCAACCTGCTTTGCGTCATAAGCTTTCAAAACCATACTGTCACTGAACCAATAACTGAAAAAATTCATTCCAATCGAAATAATAAGCATAATAAATGCGCCGCTTTGTCCGGCAACTGCGCCGCCGATTGCAACCATCAAACCTGTCAGCAATGCCATTAAAACGGTAGTTTTGAGCATATTCATTGAAAATGCCTCCAAATGAAATAGTGGTTAAAGTAGTCATCGACTAGATATTGAGGTAATATAGAATACTCCACTATTCTTCATTACCTCTCTTCTAGCTACTGTCATCACCAACGATAACGGAACTTATATATATCCTTTGCTTCCAATGGTTCCTCAAATGACTTCTTAAAATTCGTCATAATATTGTATTTGTCAAGAAGTTCCTTGCCCTTGTCAATGTAATCACTTTGACTATAACTGCGTTGGATCACAGAATCAGTCAAATCATCTGAAGATGAAATCGCCTTTGTACTACTTGCAAGTATCTTCATGACAATCTCTCTGGACTTTTCGAGAGAGAGACCGGCTTTTTTACCGCTGTCCATAAGCGCTTTAAATGTGAGGAAGGTATAGACCGTTTCACTTAAGATCAGTTCACCAACAATATCCAGTTCTTCTTCAGATTCAACTTCAACCATCTCACCAAGAGAAGTCAACAAAGCCCTGGCGATATTACCAGCCTCTTCGGAACAATTTTTACCAACTATGTAAGTCGATACACCGTGTCCGCTTATCACCCAAGGATTGATTATCATTCTGATGACCTTCTTGTCAGGAAAGTAACCTTCAATCTCGCGGAGTTTTAAACCCTGCACAACAGATATTATCAGCACATCATCGGAAACTTTGTTGGCGATCTGGCGCATAATCTCTCTGGCATCATTCGGCTCAACAGCCAAGATAATCATCTTTGCTGGTGGAACGAATACCATTGAGTTCTGGACAGCGTGAACGTTGAACTGTTCCAAGAGTTCTTGGCAGCGACCAGAGGTACTTGCTAAAACATAGGTATCATTGGGACTGATGCCAATCTGCCTTGTAAATGCCGTTAAAATAATCTCTGTAAGGTATCCGTCACCTATAATACCCTTGATAAAATTTGCAGTAGACAATAATATCACGCCTTTCAAATTCAGATGATTAGTTAATAAGAGATTAGATAATTACTGACAACTAACCACCACATTTGCCAATCTGTTGAGCTAATAATAGACTCACTATCTAATAACTGCTGCTCAATAATTACTGATAAGATATAGATTTAATGTATTTTTGAATACCGCCGCGCATGTTTGAATTATGAACGGCATTTTCAAGCGGTCTGGAGCCGGCATCAATGTCAAATTCAATATTACCTAGGATATGTGCAGCCATATACTCAATCCTTCTGGAATTTATGTCAACATCAAGAACGGTATTCACCAAGATACCTTTCGCCATATTGAAGAGCTTCACGGCCCCAGTCTTCTGCTGCTCTGACAGATTAATGGGAGCTGATTTGAGTGTGCGGTAAGTTGGACGACCTTTGTTGTTTTTGAGATTTTTATCTCTTTCAATAGGTATAACTTTTACTCTTTTTGCCATAATATCACATCCTACTTGTGAAGGAAGTATGAGATACCTTCTGGAGATTCAAGCGGCAGTTTGCTGGCTTCGCTGATATGATTACCACTCAAGAGGTAGTCGACGACGACGCACCAATCACCCATCATCTTTTCATTAAATTCAAGGCAATATGCAAAATCGGCAATAGTCGGAAGCTCGTTGTTATAAATCTCATCGTTGACTGCAGCAGCGAAGAGCAACCAGAAAATAAGGCGATAGTATTCATTGAACTTCTTTTCGGTTTTGTTTTTCATTTCTTTGAAGCTACGGATTACTTCCATTTCATCAATCAAGTCAACAGGACCCGATTTTCCAGGATTAAAGATATTTTCCATCACAGAGATAAAGGGATCAGCATTGTACCTTTTGAGAATTTGAGAGTAATAAACCTTATACTTGCCGAAGATGAAGACACCACCCGTACGACCGCTCGAACCCAAGAGATAATGATCAACTTCTTGTACCATTGTAGTAAATTTTACAATCTTCATATCGGCGTTGTCGTTCGACTTATTGTCCTGTCTGCCAAATGCCATATTTTGAACCTCCTATAAGTTTTCTTTATATTGTATCAAAAATCAATCACCACTGCAACAAATTTTTGCAATTAAAAACAAACACTACAAACACCATTCAATAAATTTACATATTCAATATATTGACTATAATGATAAAACTTGCTATTATATAACAATATATTCTCTTAATGATACAATTAATTTTATCAAAATACTATTTTTTCATCAATAGATAGTTCTATAAAATAATTATTGTTATTATTAGTGGAATAATAGCAAGCGAACTTTTTGCACTTAATGCAGGAAATTTTTACTTTATGAAGAATCAAATCAGCATAACAAAAAGTCGAATAGAAATTTAACGCTGAGGTAATCACACTAAAAAAACAAGTGTAGCATGAAATTAGTGGATATGCCACCTGCGATAATGCAAGAAGTTAAGATTTATATCAACTGTCACAATACCGCTCTTCACTCTTAATTTAAAGTCTGTACAAGAGAGAGGTACGAAATTAGCACAATTTTTGCAAGATATTATAATCGTTGGTCAAAAATAATTAAATAAATAGATTGGTATTATTAAATAACGATGAAAAAATTTAAATTTCAGCTTGAGACTCTGCTAAAAGTTACAAGACGCAAAAAAGACGATGCGGAATTAAAATTTGCAGAAGTTTCTAGGAAACTTGAAGAATACAAACTAGTGTTGCAAGCACTTTTGCAAGAAATGAAGCAAGGTCAAAACGAATATGCAGAACTTACAGGCGAGGGCAAAAAAGTCACAATCGGCGTCATAATGACGTATAATGCCTTCTTCAACTGGAAAAGACAGCAGATCGAAAATCAGCAGCAACTAATCTTGAAAACCACTGAAGAACGGCAACGTAAACTAAAGGCGCTAATGGATTTGATGACATATTTAAAGAGCATTGAACAGCTCAAAGAGAAGCGTTTGCGTGAGTACAATGAAGAATTATTATTTGAAGAACAGAAGATGCTTGATGAGATAGGTTTACAGCTCTATGTCAGAGGTAGTTAATAGAAGGGCGATGATTTGGTGATAGACAGAATTGATGCCATAGCCGGTTTTGAAGGTCACCTTGCCGGCGTTGATAGAGTAAGGCAGCGCATTGGTGAAATAGAGAGAAGATTTGGCATTGGCGGTGTACAAGGGCAAGATTTTCAAACCATACTTAACAAGGAATTAGAAAAAGTACAGGTACAACTTAAAAGTCCTACTTTAGAAAAAACTACAAAATCGACAAAAACTCAACAAGTTGCAAAAGTCGATAATGCTAATGAAATTGAGACTTTCGGTACAGATAATACTACAGATAAATCGACAAATGTTAAATCAGTGAAGACAGTAGAACCAACAACTACAATTTCTACACGTTCATCAACTCCAAGTACTTTCCCTGGTGAAGAAGCCTTGCCTTCCTCTATAAACAAGGCTATAAATCCATTCGCAGCTATATCTTCAAAACCTGCCGAACAACAACCTGAAAGAGTCGACGAGGAAGAGGTAGAAACCCCAACCCGTGAAACCAAAAGGTTGACTTTTGGTTCAAATATGAGCACTGAAGATATGATAACGGCTGCTGCTGAGAAATATGATGTTGATCCTAGGCTCGTCAAAGCGGTTGCCATTGCAGAATCAAACATGAATCAAAATGACATATCAGATGCAGGTGCAGTTGGTGTCATGCAGCTAATGCCGGAGACTGCACGCGGTCTTGGTGTTGATCCTTACGATGAGCAACAGAATATTGAGGGCGGTGCCAAGTATTTGAAACAAATGCTGGATACTTTCGACGGCAATGTAAGAAAGGCCGTAGCTGCTTATAATGCTGGACCAGGTGCAGTACAGAGATATGGCGGTATTCCGCCTTATGGTGAGACTCAGCATTATGTGGGTCGTGTCATGGATTTGTACAGATAAGTCACAAACTTGTAATATATCGGGAGTGAGGAAATGGCAGGAAAAAAGGGTGGATTTATCGGAAAGATAGTCAAATTCCTATTGTTTATATTTATGTTGTTGATTTTGGCAGTTGGCGGATTTGCTGCTGGTGTTTATTTCCAACTTATTGACAGTGAACAGACACAACAAGTAAACGAAGTCCTTAAACTCTGGAAACTTCCTGTAGTTGGTGAATTCTTCGAGAAGCCTGAAGGTTATGTCGAAGAAGAAGAAGAAGTTATTGTAGAACAAGAAGATAAATCCAAGATAGAAACTGTCAATCTGCAAGGCAATAATCTTTCGGCAAAGGCAGAGATCAAATCTGAGAAGAAAAAATCCAAAGATGTGAAAGTATCACAAAAAGACATAGAGAAACAGATGCAGGAACGCGAAGCGGCTGAGAAAAAGCGTGTTTCCAAACTTGCTAGGATATATGGTAACATGAAGGCAGAGGAAGCAGCCGAAGCTCTGGGTTATGTTGAAGCTGATACGGCGGTTTTGATTATGCAGAAGATGGACGAAGATGCTGCCGGTAAAATTCTTGCAAAGATGGATCCTACACTTGCCGCGCAGATAACTCAAATGTTATATGAGGGTACTCAACAGCGTGTAGGTTCGTCACCTTACGATAGGCAGACGAACGAAAACGTAGTTAATCCTGAAGAAGAACAATAATGATGTTAAAAGCCGCCTGATTGATTGGGCGGCTGTTTAGTAGCGTTAAATATGACAATTTTAAGAGGTGTGAATATGGCGTTTATTAATGACAATTATCAAAAATTGCCGGGTAGTTATCTGTTCAGTGAGATAGCAAAACGTGTCGCGACATTTCAATCAAAAAATCCAAGTGCCAAGATCATTCGCTTGGGGATTGGCGATGTTACACAGCCACTGCCAAGGGTTTGCATTGACGCAATGAAACATGCGGTTGATGAGATGTCGAGTGCTGAAACATTCCGCGGCTATGGTCCCGAACAAGGTTATGAATTTTTACGTGATAAGATCGCCGACTACAATTACAAGCGCCGCGGTCTCAACGTCGATATAGACGAAATATTTATAAGTGACGGCTCAAAGTGCGATTGTGGCAACATTCAAGAGATATTTGGACTCAACAACAAGATAGCTATTGCCGACCCGGTCTATCCGGTTTATCTTGATACGAATGTAATGGCAGGGCGTACAGGTGAATTGCAGTCTGACGGACACTTTGAGGGTGTTGTTTATCTGCCTTGTATTTCGGAGAATGGTTTCTCACCGTCTATACCGACAGAGCATGTCGACTTAATTTATCTTTGTTCTCCAAATAATCCAACTGGCACTACTTTATCAAAAGATGCCCTCGAGATGTGGGTCGATTATGCCAAGGCAAATGATTCCATCATTCTTTACGACTCTGCCTATGCTGCTTACATCACTGAAGATGATGTTCCAAGGTCTATATATGAAGTTGATGGTGCCCGTGATTGTGCCATTGAGTTTAGATCATTCAGTAAAACGGCAGGCTTTACAGGTACTCGCTGCGGTTATGTTGTCATTCCACGTGAGCTGACAGGTGCCAATCATCATGGCGAGAGAGTACCTCTTAAAAACCTTTGGTTACGCAGACAGACTACTAAATTTAACGGCACTGCCTATATTGTCCAGCGTGGTGCCGAGGCTATTTATTCTGAAGAAGGTCAATCACAAGTCAAAGAGCTTATTGGATACTACATGGAGAATGCCAAAATCATTCGCGAAGGTCTCAATGAGGTTGGGCTGCAAGCCTACGGTGGCGTTAATGCTCCATATATTTGGCTCAAGACCCCAAATGGAATGAAGAGCTGGGACTTCTTTGATAAACTTTTAAATGAGGTAAATGTCGTCGGTACGCCGGGCGCAGGTTTTGGCCCATGCGGTGAAGGTTATTTCAGATTAACTTCTTTCGGTGACCGCAACAATACGATTGAAGCTATGAACCGCATTAAATCTAATCTCAACATTTAATCTGGTATTACAATTTGTTGGCGATTCGACAAGGATTAGCTATAGTTAAGGTATACTTAAATAGGTTTGATAAAATTTTTGTTGACAAGTTTGGTGGTAAGTGTTACAATATCTTCGTGCCGAAGTGGCGGAATTGGCAGACGCAGCAGACTCAAAATCTGCCGTTGGCAACAACGTGCCGGTTCGACCCCGGCCTTCGGCACCAATATTGAATGATTAAATACTTGACATAAATTAAAGGCTCCGATCTTCGCAATGAATATCGGAGCTTTTTGTTTGAATTTATTGGTTCTGCATTTGTCGACATGTCTCTTTATTGCGCTTATAGAACTCTTCGCGAGACATTATATCTTTCAAGTACTTATCGTAGTAGGCATCAACGTTACAGAAGATCGGCCTTGTCGAATAGATGCTGCAGAGGTTAGTCTCTTCATTGAGATACTTGCACACACCACTCGGCAAGGCTATATCTTTTGCAATAGGCACAGTGCCAACTCTTCGACAGCAGATGCCACAGCGTTCACAGGGAAACACTATTACTCAACCGCCTCTAATCCACGGTAACACGGCATGCCTGTACCTGCAGGTATCAGCTTACCTATGATGACATTCTCCTTGAGACCGATCAGCGGATCAACTTTGCCCTTGATAGCGGCATCTGTCAAGACCCTGGTAGTCTCCTGGAATGAAGCTGCCGACAGGAATGAATCCGTTGCGAGTGAAGCCTTTGTGATACCCAGAAGAATTGGCTTCGCAACAGCAGGCTCTCCACCTTCTTCAATCGCCTTGGTGTTTGCTGCTTCAAATGCATTAAGATCAACGTACTCACCAGGCAAGAAGTCCGTCGTACCGCTCTCTTCGATCTTCACCTTATGGAGCATCTGTCTGACCATAACCTCAATATGTTTATCGTTAATCTCAACACCTTGGCTCTTATAGACCTTTTGTACTTCATAGACCAAGTAGCGTTGGGTCTCACGAAGTCCACAAATCCTCAGTATATCATGAGGATTGACTGCACCTTCAGTGAGTTTATCGCCTGCTTTAATATAAGCACCATCGGTAACAGCAAGTCTTGCACCGTAAGGTATTGTATAGTCACGTGGCTGAGTGCCAGTACCATCTTCACGTATTTCAGCGGGATTTATGACAACTTGTTTTAGACCTTTCTCATCAGTACGAATATGTGCCGTGCCCTCAACCTCAGCAATGATAGCATTATGCTTTGGCTTACGAGCTTCAAAGAGTTCCTCAACACGCGGCAGACCTTGAGTGATATCCTCACCAGCAACACCGCCTGTGTGGAAAGTACGCATTGTCAACTGAGTACCCGGCTCACCTATGGACTGAGCGGCAATGATACCTACTGCTTCACCGACTTCAACTTCAGACTGATTAGCCAAATCTCTACCGTAGCACTTCTTACAAACACCGAATTGAGATTTACAAGTTAGTACCGATCTTATAGAGACTCTATCACGAACTTTGGCAATCTTGTCAGCAAGCTCATCGTCAATAGTTTCGTTGACATAACCAATCTCTTCGCCGGTCTCAGGATCAACAATATCTTCAGCCAAAACACGACCGACAATGCGATCTTGCAAGCTCTCAATGATACCGCTGCCTTCCTTAATGGCTTCGACTTCGATACCGCGGATTGCATGATTGCGAACGTATATCTCCTTGGCATCACTTGCCAAAAGATTATCAATGAGTTCACGAGTCAGTATATCGCCGACTTGTACAATGTATTTAGTCTCATTGTTCGGAATACTCTCTTCTGAAGCGAAATCGGATACATCAATGGTGTTGACATTAACGGTAGTGGTTGAAGTTACAGTTTGATTTACGAATGTTGACACAGTATCAATCACATCACGGGTAACTTCCTTGCCGAGCAGCTCTTTAACGATATTCTCATGTACCTGTTCACGCTCAGTTGCATCATGTGTGCCAAGTATGACAGTCTCCTTGACCATTACATGTCCAGTGAAGTGCTCCGTTGTGAAGCTAGTGCCGCGGATCATTATATTCGGTATGTTGTGTTCACCAATCAGTGTCAATGCTTCCTCATCAAGTATACTGTCATTCTTCACCAGGACTTCGCCCGTCTCTGTATCAATAACGTCCTCCGCAATGATTCTACCCATCAACATATCATTGAGAATCTCAAGTGCATCAAAGGTATCTTCGCAGAGCTTTGCCTTCATGATATCAAGGTTAATCGTCGAGATGTCACAATCATCTTCGCGAACGATCACATCTTGAGCAACATCAACCAAACGACGTGTCAAATATCCGCTGTCTGCCGTTCTGAGTGCAGTATCGGCAAGACCCTTTCGAGCGCCGTGACTGGATATGAAGTAATCTGAAACGGACAGACCTTCACGGAAATTAGCGGTGATAGGCAAGTCAATGATCTTACCGGAAGGATCAGCCATAAGACCACGCATACCTGCAAGCTGTCTCATTTGCTGCTTATTACCGCGCGCGCCGCTGTCAGCCATCATGAAGATTGGGTTGAAGTTACCATTGGAAGCTTGAGCAGCGAGGTTGTCCATCATGGCGTCAGCTACTTTGTTAGTAGCTTCAGTCCAAAGATCGACGACCATCTTGTAGCGCTCACTCTCGGTTATAAGACCGCGAGTATACTGCTTTTCAACTCTGTTGACACGACCTTTGGTCTCATTGATGATATCCTTCTTTGCAGCAGGAACCTCAACATCACTGATAGCGACGGTCATGCCGGCTTTACAGGCGTAATGATAACCAAGATTCTTGATATTGTTGATGATCTCAGCGGTCTTTGCTGCACCAAACTTATAGCAAGCCGCTACAAGCTTACCAAGTTCGCGCTTGTTCATTAATATACCTAGGTGCCAACCTACTAGAGGTGAGTCGGCTTCTTTATCTTGATAGTAATAGCGCAGTTCTGGTGGAAGTATCTCATTGAAGATCATACGGCCGACTGAGGTCTTCACCAATAGTGAAGTTGCGTCTTGTGCTTCGAGTTTACGCTGAAGTTGTCTTGGCAAATCCTTAGGAGAGATACGCGCAGTGATCTCAGCCTGCAAATCCAACTTGCCTTGTTGATATGCCATTAAGGCTTCCGCAATGCCGGTGACGACTCTGCCTGTTCCAAGTGCTGAAGGCTTGAGAATAGTCAAGTAATACGTTCCAAGCACCATATCCTGTGTAGGTACAATGATAGGTTTGCCGTCTTTCGGTGCCAAGATGTGATTAGCTGCCAACATCAAGACACGTGCTTCCGCCTGGGCTTCTGCACTGAGTGGCAAATGGATTGCCATCTGGTCACCGTCGAAGTCAGCATTGTAAGCTGTACAGGCAAGAGGGTGCAGCTTGAGAGCGCGACCTTCAGTTAATACCGGCTCAAAAGCTTGAATACCAAGACGGTGAAGTGTAGGCGCACGATTAAGGAGTACAGGGTGTTCTTTGATGACTTCTTCGAGAACGTCCCAAACCTCCGGATTAGCTCTCTCGACTTTACGCTTTGCGGCCTTGATATTGACAACGAGACCGTCGGAGACGAGCTTCTTCATGACAAACGGCTTGAACAGCTCCAACGCCATTTCCTTAGGAAGACCGCATTGGTGAAGTTTAAGCTCAGGACCTACGACTATAACCGAACGACCAGAATAGTCGACACGCTTGCCAAGCAGGTTTTGTCTAAATCTGCCCTGCTTACCTTTGAGCATATCGGAGAGAGATTTAAGCGGACGATTGCCCGGACCCGTAACGGGACGACCGCGACGACCGTTGTCAATGAGTGCATCTACCGCTTCCTGCAACATTCTCTTCTCGTTGCGAACAATTATATCAGGTGCTCCAAGATCGAGCAGACGTTTAAGTCGATTGTTTCTGTTGATAACACGGCGGTATAGATCATTGAGATCGGAAGTCGCAAAACGTCCGCCGTCAAGCTGAACCATAGGTCTTAAATCTGGTGGAATCACAGGAATGACATTGAGTATCATCCATGCTGGATTGTTGCCGCTCTTTCTGAAAGCTTCAACTACTTCCAAGCGGCGAATGGCGCGGATCTTCTTCTGTCCAGGAGCGCTTTTAAGCTCCTCACGAAGTTCTTCGCTCATCTTTTCAAGATCAAGCTCTTCGAGAAGTTGTTGGATAGCTTCAGCACCCATACCGACCTTAAAACCCTTGCCATACTTCTCTCTTGCCGCTCTATATTCACTCTCTACAAGAAGTTGCTTCTTAATGAGTCCCGAATCAGCGGGATCAATCACAATATAGCTTGCGAAGTATAAAACCTTCTCAAGTGCTCGTGGTGACAAATCAAGAATCAATCCCATGCGCGAAGGAATACCCTTGAAGTACCAAATATGAGATACTGGCGCTGCCAACTCAATATGACCCATTCTCTCACGTCTGACCTTTGCACGCGTAACTTCAACGCCGCAACGGTCGCAGACAATAC
The DNA here is from genome assembly GCA_017475745.1 of Selenomonadaceae bacterium. GTDB lineage: Bacteria > Bacillota > Negativicutes > Selenomonadales > Selenomonadaceae > Quinella. The sequence goes on along the minus strand of JAFVEZ010000013.1, from coordinate 8,221 downwards.
CCTTGTAACGAATCCGCTTGTACTTGCCGCAGTGACATTCCCAGTCGCGCGTAGGTCCAAAGATGCGCTCACAGAAGAGTCCATCACGTTCTGGCTTGAGAGTACGATAATTTATCGTCTCCGGTTTTTTCACCTCACCGTGGCTCCACTCGCGTATCTTCTCTGCCGAGGCAAGACCAATTCGCATGGAATCAAATACATTAACATCAAGCATACAGTCACGCTCCAAATCAAAATATCTAACTGCTCACCGAATCATATTATTCTTCGTCGTCCTTCTTGCTAAGACTGGGCAACTTCAAACCATTGAAACCGTCTGTATCGTCCATATCATCAATATTGGAATCAACTGACGAATCAAGATCATCAAGATTAATATCATCTTCTACAACTTCACGCTTGCTAAGGCTGTTGATCTCTGCGATTATCTGTTCGTCCGTCACGTCGTCCGGCTCTTGATAATCATCACTGCCTACGGCATTATTATCGTCGTCATAGTCATCAAGTCTCTCAGAAGGTTCCTCATCTACTATAAATTCATCAGCTTGAGGAGGTTGCGGTGTCTTGCCGAGATTGCCTACATCTATGCCTAAATTGTCAGCTTTGGCACGAATTGAGTTGTCATCATCGTCTTCTTCGTCTTGAATGGCAATCTCCTTGGCCTCTTCTGACAACACCTTGATATCAAGTCCGATACTCTGAAGTTCCTTAATGAGTACCTTGAAGCTCTCCGGCACACCCGGCTCAGGAATGTTCTCACCCTTGACTATTGCCTCATAAGCTTTGACACGACCAACAACATCGTCTGATTTAACTGTAAGGATTTCTTGAAGTGTGTAGCTGGCACCGTAAGCTTCAAGCGCCCAAACTTCCATCTCACCGAAACGCTGTCCACCGAATTGAGCTTTACCGCCAAGAGGTTGTTGAGTTACAAGGCTGTACGGACCGGTACTGCGCGCATGTATCTTGTCATCAACGAGATGATGTAGCTTAAGCATGTAAACGCAACCAACCGTTACAGGATTTTCAAAAGGTTCACCCGTTCTGCCGTCATAAAGGATAGTTTTACCTGTTATATCCATTCCAGCAGCAACCATGGTATTGATGACATCTTGTTCGCTGGCACCGTCAAAGACTGGTGTGGAGAGATGCAAACCTGCTTTGTCGGGAATCGGAATACCGTTCTTGTCGACATCATATCCAAATTCGGCAAGGTTATTTACAACGTTGGGCGTCTCACCTGCGGCTTGGGCTTTCTTGATTGAATTACCAATCTGTCTCGCTGCCATACCAAGATGTGTCTCAAGTATCTGTCCTATATTCATACGAGACGGAACACCCAATGGATTAAGCACAATATCAACAGGCGTACCGTCCGGCAGGAAGGGCATATCTTCTTGACGCATGATTCGTGAAACAACGCCCTTGTTACCATGACGACCACTCATCTTGTCACCGACCGAAATCTTGCGCTTTTGAGCAATGTAGACTCTAACAAGTCTGTTGACGCCTGGACTCAGTTCATCATTAGATTCACGGTCAAATTCACGGACAGCCACAATCTTACCTGCTTCACCATGTGGAACGCGGAGACTTGTGTCGCGGACTTCTCTTGCCTTCTCTCCGAAGATAGCACGCAAGAGTCGTTCTTCAGCGGTCAGTTCGGTCTCACCTTTTGGAGTAACCTTGCCAACAAGTATGTCACCAGGACGCACATCAGCACCAACAGCAATGATGCCATCTGCAGTGAGGTCTTTAAGGGCATCTTCACCAACATTGGGGATATCACGAGTGATCTCCTCTGAGCCAAGCTTAGTATCGCGCGCCTCGCACTCATACTCTTCAATGTGAATTGATGTATATATATCACGCTTGATAAGATTCTCATTAAGGAGAATAGCATCTTCGTAGTTATAACCTTCCCAAGGCATGTAGGCAACGATGATATTATAACCGAGAGCAAGTTCACCATGATCGGTTGCAGGACCGTCAGCAATAGGTTGCCCAACTTCCACATGCTCACCGACATCAACTATTGGTGTCTGGTTAATACAAGTACCTTGGTTGCTGCGGACAAACTTCTGGAGCTTGTAATGATCGGTTGTACCTTCGTTCGTCCTGACATCAATATAATCAGCCGCAAGAGCAACGACAGTGCCTTCATTTCTAGCAAGCACCATAACACCAGAATCGCAAGCGGCCTTGTATTCCATACCCGTACCGACGAGTGGAGCCTGCGTTCTGAGTAGAGGAACAGCTTGTCTCTGCATGTTTGCACCCATAAGGGCACGGTTAGCATCATCATTCTCAAGGAATGGTATCATGGCCGTTGCAATCGATACTACCTGCTTCGGACTCACGTCCATAAAGTCGATTCTGTCACGGTTAAGTAACATGGTCTCTTCATTAAAACGAGCAGTGACACGATCATTAATAAACCAATCATTGTCTCCAAGAGGTTCATTGGCTTGAGCAATGGCAAGACCTTGTTCTTGGTCGGCAGTGAGGTAAACGACCTCATTTGAGACGTATTTAACGCCATCACGAATCTTGACTTTGCGATAAGGTGTCTCAATGAAACCGAATTGATTAATCCTGGCATAGTTCGAGAGAGAGCCAATCAATCCAATGTTAGGACCTTCAGGCGTCTCAATCGGACACATTCTGCCGTAGTGAGAGTTGTGAACGTCACGGACCTCAAAGCCTGCTCTCTCACGACTGAGACCACCTGGACCAAGGGCAGAGAGACGACGCTTGTGAGTAAGTTCACTCAGCGGATTATGCTGATCCATGAACTGTGAAAGCTGCGAAGAGCCGAAGAACTCTTTGATAGCTGCCACGACAGGACGAATATTGATTAAGATTTGCGGAGTTATAATATCTGAATCTTGAATGGTCATACGTTCACGAACAACGCGTTCCATACGTGCAAGACCAATACGATACTGATTCTGCAGAAGTTCGCCGACCGAACGGACACGTCGGTTGCCAAGATGGTCAATATCATCGACATTGCCAATACCGTCGATAAGGTTGAGCATATAGCTGACTGACGCGGCGACATCAGCTACGCAAACAGTACGGTTGTCGTGAATATCCAGAGTCGGTGAACAGAGCATTGTAATGGTCTTCTGTCCGCTTTGTCCAAGAGTGTCACCACTCTCAACCGTCTGCTCTTCACTGATAATTACAAGCTTAATCGGCGTGAGATAGCCACCGTGAACTTCGTCTGGTGTGAGATCAAAGATATCAGCTTCATTAGCACTATCAATGTTATCAAGCATCTCTTGAGTGACAGTCACACCTTCGGGAATGAGTATCTCACCCGTTGACTTATCAATGAGAGGTTCAGCGAGCTTATGTCCTCTGAGTCTCTTCTTCCAGCCGAGCTTCTGAGTGATCTTGTAACGTCCAACAGTTGCAAGATCATATCGCTTGGGATCGAAGAACATAGCATAGAGCAACTGCGCTGAACTTTCAACCGTAGCAGGTTCACCGGGACGCAGGCGTCGATAAATCTCAATAAGTGCTTTGTCCTTTGAGTCAATATCACTGTTAAGCTCCAAGACATCTTGTATTCTCTTGTCGTTGTCAAACAACTCAAGGATTTGCTCATTTGTTTCATAACCGAAAGCGCGAAGAAGATAAGTTATCGGCATCTTGCGAGTACGATCAATTCTGACAGAAATAATATCGGAGGAGTCAGTCTCAAGTTCAATCCAAGCACCGCGGTTAGGAATGACAGTAGCGTTATAGAGTGCCTTACCAGCAGTGTCAATAGACCTTGCATAATAAGCTCCAGGTGATCTTACGAGCTGTGAAACAATTACACGTTCTGCACCATTAATAATAAATGTGCCGGTCTCCGTCATCAGTGGAAAATCACCCATAAATACAGATTGTTGCTTAACCTCTTGAATTTCTTTAGTGCCATCCGGATTCTTCTTGTAAGACACAAGATTGACATTAACCTTAATGGGTGCCGCATAAGTTACATCACGTTCCTTGCACTCCTCAAGGGAATACTTAGGCTCTCCACGCGAAAAATCCTTAAAAAAAAGTTCCAGATCGCCGGTGAAATCAGAAATTGGAGAAATATCTTTTAAAATCTCAGCCAGGCCTTCATTGATAAACCAGTTGTAGGAGTTGCGTTGAATATCAAGCAGGTGCGGCATCTCCATAACTTCCTTGATACTGGCATAGCTGAACCTTGTTCTTTTGCCAACGCGAACAGGATTAAACATTAAGGCACTCACTCCTTATATTATTTTAGACAACATAAAAATTTTTACTTCCCAATATAAATAATAATGGAAAATAAAAACCCTTCAAATACAGTATTCTTTAGTAAAAAATAATTTTATCAGACTTTATTGTCATTGTCAAGTAAGTTATAGAAATAATAGTAGAAATCAAAAAGCAGGACAACAACTAGCCCTGCTCTGATATGTTGATTATTTCTTTCCGTAGCGCTTATTGAATTTTTCAATACGACCGCCAGCTTTAACATCGCGCTGACGACCGGTGAAAAATGGGTGGCATTTGGAGCAAACATCGACGCGGAGTTCATTTTTAGTCGATCCTGTCTTAAATGTATTTCCACAGCCACAGGTTACTGTCGCTTCAAAATATTTCGGATGGATTCCTTCCTTCAACTTGGACACCTCACTTACATTAAAATACATGTTGTAATGTGTTTTGCCTTCATTACTGACACAATATTGATATTGTACAACTAAAAGTCAAATTATGCAAGTGTTTTAATTAAATTAATTGAGATTTTGACAAATTGGCAAATTGATTATAATGAGGATTACTTCGTCATGGCTTCGCGAAGAGCCTTTTCTTCTTCCTTGGTGAGTTTGTAACTCGAAACACCATCCACTATTGGCTTAACATAGGTCCTTGAGTCTTCTCTTCCAAATATGCCGGAAATAACTATTCCGTTGCCGTTAGAATCTAGCATTGCCACACAATAACTCAAATCATTTGCCATATCGTTAAAAGCATCAAAACGAACAACGGCAATACGTGTTATAGCTTTGGCAAGAATGGCATCAATGCGCTCTAGTTCTTGGCGTAGTTCCCTTTGTTCTTTGATAACCATATTGACCTCATCAACATGATTATTAATCAGCTTTTCCAAATTGCCACCGTCTACGCCAGTCATCATCTTGTTGTATCGCTTTTTCATGTATGAAAGATCAAGCCATAGATTTATCATAATTGCATAAGTAATAACTAAAAGAACGCCAAATCCAATTACAAAATACATGGGATTAGCTGAAACGAAAGCAGTGGCATCCTTAAAAACCATCTAAACAATATCTCCTCTCATTTAACAATTTTTTTGCTATATGCTGAAGTTTTGAGAAGTTGAAAATTTCCGCAATGCTGCAATCTTCTCTTCTTTAGTTGATATGCCAGGTTTGGAAGTGACCTCATCGGAACTTAAAGATTTATCAAAGCCCTCTATAATGCGTGACAAATCTTCTTCAGTAGCGAAGTCAATTTGAATACGACTATGTTTTTTATTGGTAGTGATTTTAACTTTTGCACCGAGAATATCAGATAATTTATCCTCAGCTTCGCGAATGTAAAGTGGCGGTGTTTCCAACTCTTTTTTGACGGCAGGTTTATTTGGCTTTTGTTCTTTGTGCTGTAAAGTTACATCATTATTGCGAATACCCTCAGATTTCACTACATTGTCATTATTATTTAGTGAATCGCTATTTGATGATGCATTATAGATTTTTTCAGTATCTTTAACAGTTGGAGCATTTGAAACCATTTCAGCATGGGTGGTAGTTGTATCATCAACTTCAGTTGTCTCTGCTGCACTGTTCATGTTAGTGGTAAGCGTTTGCAACAAGCCTGAGTTTTTCAACTCATTCACGAAGGCTTCTACCTTTCGCACAGAAAGTCCTTCAGATAATATCATCTCTGCTGCTTGAACTTGTATCACATCATTTTCTATTGCAAGTAGAGGACGCGCCTGACCGAGTGTCAATAAGCCTTTTGCAATCAAGGCTCTGACTGTAGGTGATAATTTAAGTAATCTAAGCATATTGGATATATGAGAGCGGCTGCGTCCTATCTTGGCAGCAACAATTTCCTGGGTATGTCCAAACTCTTTTATTAGTCGATCATAAGCCTGCGCTTCTTCAATGACATTGAGATTTTCACGCTGAACATTTTCGATGATGGAAATCTCACTCATTTGAGCATCAGTATAGTCTCTGATAATGACAGGCACTTTTTCTAGCCCGACTATTTTTGAAGCACGAAGACGACGCTCACCAGCGATCAACTCATACTTACCATCTTCAATTCTACGGACAATCAGAGGTTGAAGTATACCATAAGATTTAATGGACTCGGCAAGCTCATTTAATGCGCCTTCGTCAAATTCTCTGCGCGGCTGATAGCGATTTGGCTGAATTAACTCTGTTAAAATTTCTTGAACACTGTCTTTAGAATTTATTTGTTCATATTGTGATTGAGATTGCGGTAACAGGGCTTCTATTCCTCGACCCAATCCGCCCTTCTTAGCGACCACGATTAAGCACTTCCTCTGCCAATTTCAGATATATCTCAGAGCTTTTACACTTACTGTCATAGGATATAATCGGCATACCATAAGAAGGAGCCTCGGCAAGGCGAATACTTCGAGGAATCAGTGTATCATAGACGAGATAGCCGTAATGCTTTTTGACATTTTCCACTATCTGCTGTGATAAGTTAGTACGCGAATCATACATAGTCATAACTATACCTTCAATCGCCAGCAAAGGATTTAAGCTGCTCTTGATGAGATCAATGGTATTTCTTAGCTGAGTGACGCCCTCAAGTGCATAAAATTCGCATTGAATAGGTATGATTATAGAATCAGCAGCGGCAAGGGCATTGATCGTCAAAAGTCCAAGCGAAGGTGGACAGTCAATCAGAATGTAGTCATAATCGCTACGAATTTGATCGAGTGCATTTCTGAGCTTACTTTCACGTGCGATGGCGCTAACAAGCTCAACCTCGGCACCAGCAAGATTTATATTTGATGGCAACACCGTAACGCCGTAATTTGTCATTTGAAGAGCATACTTTGCTTCAACATTATCAATTAAAATATCATAGATGGTACTGTTGATCGTAGACTTGTTTATACCCAGACCGCTGGTGGCGTTTCCTTGCGGGTCGCAATCCACGAGCAAAACTTTTTTGTCGTTCGCTGCAAGTCCGGCGCTCAAATTAACCGTCGTGGTAGTTTTGCCGACGCCGCCCTTCTGATTGGCAATCGCAATTATTTTCGCCATATGATACCTTCTTTCAAGCGATTTTAAATATTATTTTTAATTATTCCACATGGCAAAATTTTTTCCTGCCGATTCAAACAGTTGACATTTGATTTTTAGTATGGTACTCTATGTTAAAATATGAAGATTTGAGAGACAAGTTTTGTCAATATTATATTTGGAGGTATTCTAATGAGCAAAATCGCAGTAGTTTACTGGAGCGGCACCGGCAACACCGAAGCCATGGCAAATGCAATCGTTGAGGGCGCTAAAGATGCAGGCGGTGAAGTAGAGCTTTTCCAGGTTGACGATTTTAAAGCAGATGATATTGCAAATTATGACGGAGTTATCTTTGGCTGTCCGGCAATGGGTGATGAGGTTCTTGAGGAAGATTCCTTTGAGCCATTCTTCGCTGAGGCTGAAGCTAAACTCGAAGGCGTTCCTGTTGCCCTCTTTGGTTCTTACGGTTGGGGCGGCGGCGCCTGGATGGAAGCTTGGATTGAGCGCACAAAGGGCACAGGCGCAAAACTCTTCAAAGAGGAAGGTTTGATTGCTGAAAATGCACCTGATGATGATGTTCTTACAGAGTGTAAAGCCCTTGGAGCAGACTTTGTAAAATCATTCTGAAATATATTGATATAACTAGAAGACTGTCAAAGTTGATTTTATCTTCAATGACAGTCTTATTTTATTAAAGTTATTTAATGATGTATAATTTTTCAACAAATATCATTTTATTAGATTAAATCTCTTTTTTTTCGTATTTTATTTTCGTTTACAATCAGCCTTTGCAAAAAAAGTTAAAGATTCTGAAAAATTTAGTTGACAGATTGAAAGAATTGTTGTACTATTTAGACAGTAAATCGTTCGCTTGTTCGCAAGCGATAAAATGTTCTATGTATTAGGGAGGTATTTTTAAATGGCTGTTAAAG
>JAFVEZ010000012.1 GCA_017475745.1 Selenomonadaceae bacterium | reverse complement strand
GTGAGGCAATAGCTGACGACACCGGCGGTGCAATAATCGGAAACCGCATTGATATTGCCTTTGATACTTACCATGAAGCTATGCGATTTGGTCGTCAACATATTGAGATTTACATTTTAGACAACTAGCGAATAAGTAGCCAGTAGATAGTATAAGTGCCAACAGTCAGTCAAACGATCAACTGACTGCCAAATTCGTAGCGTGACACTCTGATGGCACTACTACTAACAGTTGACTGCTCTCCACTATTCGCTACTAAGGAGTGAATTTAATGAGTATATTGAAGCTGAAACCTGCTTGTAAGGATTATCTTTGGGGCGGACACAGGCTGGTTGAAGAATATGGCGTTGAATATGAAGGTTCTGTACTTGCTGAGGCTTGGGAATTGTCCTGCCACCCTGACGGAGCTTCAACTATTGTCAACGGTGAATACAGCGGAAAGACTCTGCAAGAATATATAGATTTAATCGACAGTGAAGCACTTGGAACGCATTGCCGTCGCTTTCGTGAGTTTCCTATCCTGACGAAGTTCATTGATGCCAAAGATAACCTTTCCATTCAAGTACACCCAAGCAATGCCTATGCTCTTCAGCACGAAGGGCAATATGGTAAAACCGAAATGTGGTATATCATTGACGCAGAGCCAGGCGCCTTCCTCTATTACGGTTTTAAGCGAGAGATCAGCAAAGAGGAATTTGCACAGCGTATCAAGGAAAACACTCTTCTTGAGGTTCTCAATGCCGTTGAAGTCCACAAGGGCGACACTCTATTTATTGAATCCGGCACACTTCATGCAATCGGCAAAGGTATCCTTTTGGCGGAGATTCAACAGAACTCAAACGTCACCTATAGGATTTATGATTACGGTCGTGTTGGTGCTGATGGCAAGAAGAGAGATTTACACATTGAAAAGGCGCTTGCCGTCACCAATAGGATTCCGATTGTCAGAAGCGGCAGCGACTACCCTCACGTTGCAGATTGCGACTACTTCACCGTTGATAAACTTAACCTTGACGGCAAGTTGACGTATCGCGTTCAGGGTACAGTCTATGATACTTCGTTTCTGTCGATTCTCATTCTCGATGGTCAAGGCATTATCAGTAACAAGGGCGAGAAGGTCAGCTATAAGAAGGGTGATTCATTATTCCTGCCCGCCAACTCGGGTGATTGGCAGATTGAGGGTACTTGCGATGCACTCTTGACGACAATCCGCGAGAAGGCCAATCCAATTCGTGTCGGCGTCAATATCGGCTCTTCAGAAATCCAAATGGGAATAGTCAACGAACAGAATGAGCTGCTTGATGTGAAGAAGTATCCTACAAATCCCAAGCGTCCGGCATCTGAGATCATTGAAGAGACCGCGCAGAATATCCTCAGTCTGCTTACAGACAATGATATACCGCTTGAGCAATGTGTCGGCGTCGGTGTCGGCGGACCGGGAACGATTGACAAGCGACAAGGCAAGGTATATATTCCAATAACATTCGCTGGGAAGACGTCTCACTTGCCAAGGGTCTTGGTGAGGTGATACCTTGTCCGGTGAGGGTTGCGAACGATGCAGACTGTGCAGCACTTGGCGAAGCGGTTGCAGGCGCAGGCAAGAATTACAGTGACGTTGTGATGTTTACTCTTGGCAATGGCGTCGGTGGTGGCGTTATTCTCAATGGTGAGGTGTTTGAAGGCGGCGTAATGGGCGGCGCTGAGATTGGACACCAGGTTATCAGAGTAAACGGCAGACTTTGTACTTGCGGTCGCAAGGGTTGTCTTGAGGCTTACGTATCAGTACCGGCGTTGATTCGTGCTGCCGGTCAAGTAGCAGGCAAGGAAATGACACTCGACAACATCTTCCGAAAGGCCGAACAGGGTGATATTGATATGACTGAAGTCGTTGAGCAATATACTCTCATGCTTGGTCAAGGTATCGTCAATATTGTCAATATGTTCCGTCCACAGTTGATTCTGATAGGCGGCACTATGTCAGCTTATGCCGATAAACTCATTGAGCCGATCAAAGAGATGATGAAGGAAGATTGCTTCGGCGGAGTGACTTCATTGGTGCCTGAGATTGCCATCGCGGAACTCGGAAGTAGTGCCGGAATGATCGGCGCCGCCAATCTGTGAGGTAGAATATGGCAAAAGAGATCGAGAGAAAATTCCTCGTTAATAGAGATTTATTCAAGCCGACCAGCGAAGGTGATTATATCGCTCAAGGTTATCTGTCATCGACGCCGGAACGAACGGTCAGAGTGAGGATCAAAAATAATCGCGGCTATCTGACAGTCAAGGGCAAGAATACGGGAATCAGTCGAAGTGAGTTTGAATACGCGATACCTGTAAGCGACGCTAAAGAGTTGCTGGAACTTTGCGAACCGTCGATTATCATCAAGAGGCGATATAACATCAATGTCAACGGTTCCAAATGGGAAGTTGATATATTCGAGGGTGATAATGAGGGTCTTATTGTTGCAGAAATTGAGCTTGCCTCCGAAGATGAATCCTTTAGTAAGCCTGATTGGATTGGTGAGGAGGTTTCGTTTGATGTGAGATATTACAATTCACACTTGAGTAAACAACCTTTTAAATCGTGGTCTCTTCAGTCTTGAGTTTAAATTTGCAATAAATCTTGACATTATCCCACTGCTGTGATAGAGTAGTAGGGCATTGGAGGTGTTGATAATTAGCAAAGATACCCTTAGGATTAACGAAGAAATTCATGTTCGTGAAGTTCGTCTCACAGGTGCTAACGGTGAACAGCTTGGTATAGTGCAGACGCGAGACGCTCTCAAGATGGCGGAAGATGCTCATCTTGATCTGGTTGAGGTTGCTCCTCACGCCAGACCACCTGTCTGTAAGATTATGAACTATGGCAAGTTTCGTTATGAACAGCAGAAGCGCGACAAAGAGACTCGCAAAAAGCAAAAGACTATTGTCATGAAGGAAGTCAAACTTCGTCCTGGAATTGAAGAGCATGACTTGGAAGTTAAAGTCAAAGCTATCTCCAAGTTTATAGCTGAAGGCTCCAAAGTTAAAGTTACTATCATGTTCCGCGGCAGAGAGGTTTCCCATCCCGAAATTGCTCAATCAATACTCAATTCTATCATTGAAAAGCTTGATTGCGTTGTTGAGCGTCCGCCTAAAATTGAGGGTAAAAACATGTTGATGATTGTTACCGGAAAGAAGGTGAAAACAAATGCCAAAGATCAAGACACACCGCGCAGCAGCCAAGCGCTTCAGTAAGACTGCGTCCGGCGAGTTTAAGCGCTTCAAGGCTTACAAATCCCATATCCTCGAAAAGAAAACTCCGAAGCGTAAGCGCAACCTGCGTAAAGCCACTCTTGCTTCTGCAGGTGATCGCCGCAATCTCGTTAAGCTTCTTCCTTATGCTTAATGATTTTGGTTGAATTTGATATCAAAGTTTGTAATTTAGTAGTTTAGATTGGATCTGATATAAATGAGAGTTAAATCCGGTGTGACAGCTCACGCCCGTCATAAGAAAATATTGAAGCTCGCCAAGGGCTATCGCGGTGCAAGACACCGCCAGTTTAAAAAGGCGAATGAATCCGTAATGAAGGCAGGCTTTTATGCCTATCGTGATCGCAAGAACAAGAAGCGCAACTTCCGCCGTCTCTGGATCATTCGTATCAATGCAGCAGCTCGCTCATATGGTCTGTCATACAGCCGCCTGATCGCAGGTCTTACCAAGGCAGGTGTTGCCGTTGACCGCAAGCTGCTTGCCACGTTGGCGGTCTCAGATACTGCCGCGTTCTCAAAGTTTGTCGATTTGGCAAAAGAGCAAGTCAAAGCATAAAGCGATTATCAATATTCGCAAAACAAAAAAGTGCAGGAGAAAAGCTTCTGCACTTTTAAATTGTCGATTTTTACAAAGACTTACTTATCAGACTTGTTACTCATCAAAATTTGATCTGCTTGTTTATAGGAAAGCTGCAGATCGTATTGCTTGTTCAAGTTAGCAATATTAGCATCGTTATTAATGATAGAGCCGACCTCCGAGGTAGTGAAGTTGTTGTCGTCTTCGGTAAACCAGCGTTCCTCGTAGTTGCTTGCCTTTGTGATGTTGAGTTTAATGCCCTTGGCGTTCTTGAGGGTCACCTTTCCAGAGCCAACACTGACGACCACATCATTGCCACTGTTGAGGGTCGAGTAAGAGCCGGTGATCCTCAGCCTGTCCGAAGCGGAGTAGTCAGTGATAACGTCATTGCCGTCACCGGACGAGTAAACGAAGACATCAGAACCCGCACCGCCGGTGAGAGTGTCGTTACCCTTGCCACCAACGAGAGTATCATTACCGGCATCACCGAAGAGCTTATCAGCGCCGTTGCCACCTTGAATCGAATCATTACCGGCGCCGCCGCGAAGGGTGTCGTTACCGGCGTCACCGAAGAGTTTATCAGCACCGGCACCGCCTTGGACGGAATCATTGCCGGCGCCGCCGCGAAGGGTGTCGTTACCGGCGTCACCGAAGAGTTTGTCGTTGCCGCTATTGCCGAGGATAGAGTCGTTACCGGCAGCACCATAAATGGTATCGGCAGCCGATCCACCCTTGATGGTGTTGGCAATGGCGTTGCCGTTTATTCTGACCGCAGTCGTTCGCTTGGAAGCGTCAATGGTCTTGATAGCCGAACCGATAGTCACAGGTGACTTGGTTGAATTGGTGACAGTCAAAGTGGTTGATGTTGAAGTGTTGGTTGAAGTACCACCGCCATTGGTTGATGTAGTACCTTTGATATTGAGTTTAGTACCCTTAGCGTCTTTGAGGGTGATTGAACCGTTACCAACTTTCACAATGACATCATTGCCGCTATTCTGAGTAGAATAACTGCCACTAGTGATGTTAATAGTTTCGTTTGAATCTATACCGTAAATAATATCGTTTCCATCGCCGTTAGAATACTGAATAACATTGTTATAGGCATAGCTCTCAAGAGTGATTGTATCATTGCCGCTGCCAGTGTTGATTGTTGAGTAGCCACCGATATTAGTAATATTAACTGAATCATCACCCAAGCCGGTATTAATTGAGGCATAATAATCATAATTAATGATCGTATCATTACCGTTGCCGCCAATGGCTGTAGAACGTTCACCTCCGATATAAAGGTAATCATCACCTTTTCCACCATCTATGAGAGTTTTATCACTCCAACTATAAATACTATCATTTCCTGAATAACCATTTAATGTTATCTTGCCTTCTTTAGAATCAGAAAAAGTATTTGAAGACGACAAATAATCATCACCTGCATCGCCATTTACCACTACATTTGAACCACTATTATAAATGGTATCTTCATATCTGGTACCACTTATGACAGTATTATCGTTGTAATTAGAAATGTACTTTCCACCGCCGGAAAGAGTCCATTCGGAGTTTGATCCTCCATTGCTAGTTGAATCACTTCCACCGCTTAGAGTGATTTTATTCTTGTAAGCGTCAATAAGATTGAGGGTCTTGCTTGATGCATTCTTGAGAGTGATAGAGCCGCTTCCGACATTAATGATAACATCGGAACCGCTTTTAGTTGTACTATTGACACTACCAGAAGTGATCTGAATTGTATCGTAACTACTGTAGTTAGTTATGACATCATTACCATCGCCGTTGGCATATTGAATCCACTTATAATAAGCTGAGTTACTGCCGGTAATACTATCGTTACCTTTACCGCCTTTGATGATTGCATATTTTGCAGCACTATAAAATGTAGAAATAGAATCATCACCGTCTCCGCCATCCAGCAATGCTTTAGCGCCAGTAGCTTCAATATAGTCATTACCAGCTTCACCATAAATTACAGCATATTCTCCAGAGCTTGCTAATGTATCATTACCTGAACCACCATTTAATGTTGAGTATGAAGCGATAACAGCAAATTCATCTGTGCCACTACCACCTATGATAGAATTATGATCACCGGTAATCAATACGTAATCACTACCACTTCTAGCATCAATAACATTGTAACTGCCAGCAGAAATTATTGAATCAAAATATGAACCGGTAACTATTGTTATTTCGTTACCTGAATTAAAAAAATTATTTACTCCGGAATCACCATAAAGTTTGGCATGATTACCAGTATTCCAAATGGTATCGTTACCGGCTCCGCCTTTAATTGTAATATAATCAGCTTCTCTTGCAAGGATTGAATCATCACCGGCACCACCATTTATCACCGAATTACTTGCAAGTGAATCATTTGCAATAGAATCATTACCGGAACCTGCATCAATGGTTGTATATGATGCATTATTTAAAATTACATCATCGCCGTTATAGGTAATAATTTTCACTTGTGAACCATAATTCATTACATAGTCAGCACCACTGTCTCCAGTCAAAACAACATTACTATCATAATTAACTTTGTTTAAAGACATACAAAATCACCTTCCTTAAATTTTACTTGATAGAATAACCACTCTAAATGTTGATTTAATTACTTTATACTATGATATAATGTACCTCTACCACTAGCTTGTCAAGCGATTTTTGAAAAATATTTCTATACTGTCATTGTATTGGTTATCAAAATTAGCAATTATTTCCAATAAAATCGTAGCAATTATACCATTATTATGTTGATTGTTATGTTTAATGAAAAATTGCATTATCTTCGTAAATATCAGGAATTAACTTAAGCTGAAGTTGCCAATGGTTTAAAAATTAATTTGGCTACTTATTCCAAATATGAGCAAGGTACTACTGAGCCAGATATTGCAACTATTAAAAAGCTGGCTAACTTCTTTGATGTCTCCATTGACTATCTTCTTGAGAATGACAGAAGTCTCTCTGATAATGAAGAGATTGTCGACCTCAATAATTTCCTCGTCAATGGCAGATACACTATTCGCTCTCGGTTTCCAACGGATAGAGAGCGCCGCATGTTGAACGGTATCATCAATAACATCTTCGAGGATTAAACACCGGCAAATAAATAATCCGCTGACTCTTCAATGAGTGTCAACGGATATGTAAGAGTTTATCAAATAGTTTGGCAAATTACTTTATCTGTTCAAGTGACATCTGTTTCGACTCAAGGCCAAGACTCATCACGATGACCGAAATGACGATAAACACCGAAGCAAAGAGCCCAAAGATGATGTCAAAGTGAAATCCCGAAGCAATCAACGATCCAACAAGCGCCGGCGCAATTATGCCGCCGATCCTTCCAAAGCCTGCCGCATAGCCGGAACCAAGTGCTCTGATAAACGTCGGGTAGAGTTCCGGCGTGTAGGTGTAGATGACTCCCCAAGCGCCGAGGTTGAAGAATGACATCGCCGCGCCACTGATTAAAAGCGCCGTTGAGCTGTCGGCATTGCCGAAGAAGAACGCGCAGACACCGCTCATCAACAGGAACGCCGACAAGGTATAACGTCTACCGATCTTATCAACAAGCCAAGCTGCTGTAAAGTAGCCTGGAAGCTGTGCAAGTGTCATGACCAGCACATACTCGAACGACTTGACGACCTCAAAACCTTGGGCATAGACGATTGACGGAAGCCACATGAATATACCGTAATAACTGAATACAATGCCAAACCACGTCAACCAGAGCATAATTGTGCGTATCCTGAATTGCTGCGAGAATAACAATATAGGACTTGGTTGTACTGTTTCAGGAATTGTCACATCATTAAAAGGCTTATGCTCAACACCTAACTTGCACTCTAAATCGTCAATGATCTTCTCTGCTTCAGCCACTTTACCTTTCGAGAGCAAGTAGCGGACTGATTCCGGCATATGCAGACGAATGACGAATACATAGAGCGCCGGCAGAGAGCCAATCAAGAAGGCCGCCTTCCAACCAAAGACCGGCAGGAAGAAGTAAGAGAGCAGCGCTGCAGCAAGCCAACCAACAGCCCAGAAACTCTCAAGCAGAACTATAAATCTACCTCTCAAGTGTGCCGGTGCATATTCGGACACCAAGGTTGCAGCTACCGGCAACTCACCGCCGAGGCCAAATCCAACTAAAAATCTAAATACCAACAACGATTCATAATTCCAAGCAATAGCACAGAGACCCGTTGAGACGCTGTAAAGTATGACAGTAGCGGCAAAGATGTTCTTGCGACCAAATTTGTCAGCAAGTGAGCCTGCCATAACTGCACCTATCGCCATTCCGAAAAGACCAATCGAGCCAATCAGCCCGACCTGCTCCGGAACTAAATTCCAATCCTTAGCCAACATTGGCAACACGAATGAGATTAAGCCAGTGTCCATTGAATCGAACAGCCAGCCCAAGCCGGTGACTATTAGGAGCTTGTAGTGGAAGTTGCCGACCGGCAAGTTTTCTAAACGTTGTAACATAGTTATCAATCCTTCCATATTTACAAAGGTTAGGACATAAAACAACATATAATTTTACCTTGAATTTATGCAAATATCAATAGAAATTTGAAAATTTAACTATGTATACTCTATCCAAAACAAAAAGAGCCGACAATTAAAATGACGACTCTTTTATATTAATTTGCAGATGATATTACATATTCGGACCTGTAGCCTGGGAATTATAGGCTTGAGGTTGCTGTGGCTGTTGAGCTTGTGCTTGTGCGTATGCCTGTTGAACTGCCTGCTGATTCATTTGAGCCTTAGCTTGAATCAAAATCTGTCGAGCTTGATCCAGTCCTGCCTGCGCCTGCTGAACGCCCTGGAAGGTGTTTGTAACGTGGGCAATGAGTTGATCGAATACTTGATTGGCATAGCGATCGGCATTGTCTTGTAATTCGCGTGCATTTTGTTTTGTTCTTTCAATGATCTCTTGTTCTTGGACTTGTGCTTGAGTCATAACGGCTTGAGCTTTCTCTCTTGCCTTAATGACCAGATCATTCTCATCAACGATTTGTGCTGCCTTCTCTTGCGCCTGATTTATTATATTAGTCGCTTCTTGTTGAGCGGACATTATTATTTTGTCTCGTTCGCGCATGATCTCATCTGCACGCTCAAGCTCAAGTGGAAGTTCCTGTCTCAGTTCCTCAACAAGGTGAATTAAATCGTTGTCGTTAATCATAATTCTATCAGTAAACCATAAATGTGACGAACTCGCCACCAAGTCTTCTATTTGATTCAGTGTATCACGTACTGCCATAATCTTACCTTCTTTATGCTAAATTGTTAGTTTCTTCAAGATTGCTCTTTCTACACATTCGGGAACAAGACCCTTGACACTGCCTTTAAATTTGGCTAGTTCCCGTATGCCAGAAGAGCTTACAAACATAAGCTCCGGCGCCGTCAACAAGAAGATTGTATCTGTATCGGGTGCCAAATGTTTTATCATTTGTGCTTCGTTGACTTCATATTCAAAATCGGTCAACGAACGCAGACCGCGCACTATGATTTTAATATCATGTTGTGCCATATAATCTGGCACCAATCCTCCAAAATAATCGACTTTTAGATTTTCAATGTGTTGTGTAGACTGTCGTAAAAGTTCCACACGCTCTTCAGCGGAGAAAAAAGTCTGCTTCTTTTTGTTTACAAACACACAGACAATCAGCTCATCAACCATTGTCGCTGCGCGTTCAAATATATTTATGTGTCCATTTGTGACTGGATCAAAACTTCCTGTACAAATTGCTCGTTTCATAATTCCTCCCGAATATTTGTCAAGATGATTGTATTGTATCACAAAAATATTTTCATAGCAACTTCAATAATGCAAGAAATATTTTTAAAAGTTGTAGCTTATTTTCGCGGTATGTGATAAAGTATTAAACAGATTTAAAAATTTTTTAGGAGTGAAAACATGGCTAACAAAGTTTACGCATTTTTAGGGCCGCATGCCAGCGGTAAATCAACTATGATAACTCAACTTATGAGTATGGGCGTTCACTACATTCCGACTATTACAACCAAGTATTTCGACGATCGCTACGCTTACAAGCGCAAACTCTACAAGACGATAAAACCTAATGAGTTTAAGCCGGTAGATTATATCGTCCAAGCAGAATATCAAGGCAACAAATACGGTCTCCGCAAAGCTGATGTGCTTGAATCATATCAGAAGCACAAAGTAAGCATTATGATTATGATTGACGTTGAAGGTATTAAGCAGTTGTCGAAGTTTATAAATCAAGACCTCATAACGATTTCACTGATGATTGATGATGTCGTTTTCGTTGATAGAATGTTGCGTGCCGGCTGCACGAATGACGAGATTAAGTACTTTGTGGAGTATGCTGATCAAAACAATGAGTTTGATAACTACAAGGTTACCGATTTTGTCGTCAAAAATACAAGTACGCCGCGTGCTGCTCTTGAACAGATACTCGCAATCATGGGACTAGTAACCCTCGTTCCTCAAAAAGAGTTTGATCAGTTGGTTAAGTAATGAGAAAATAGGAGCAAGAATAAAGGAACAAGGGACAAGTGATTAAAGGATTTACTTGACCCTTAAACCTTGACTCTTGCCCCTAATTTATTTAGTTAAAGAAGGATAAACGCCCTGCAAAGTAGAATTTAGAAGGCGAGGTGATATAATGTACAGACAGATTGGTCAGACGGAAGTGACCGAGATTAACGGTACTATAATTGAATATGAACACGAAAAGACAGGCGCTAAAGTAATTTACATAAAGACTGACGATGACAACAAGGTGTTTTTGATTGCCTTTAAGACGCCGCCGATTGATGATACCGGCGTTTCACACATCATGGAACATAGTGTACTCTGCGGCTCAAAGAAGTATCCACTTAAAGACCCGTTTGTTGAGCTTGTCAAAGGTTCGTTGAATACTTTTCTCAATGCAATGACTTATCCGGATAAAACCGTTTACCCTGTTGCTAGTCGCAACGACAAGGACTTCAAGAACTTGACAGATGTCTATCTTGATGCAGTGTTTAATCCGCTGATTTATGTTGATGAGGGTATCTTTAGACAAGAAGGCTGGCACCGTGAAGGTGACGGAATCAGCGGTGTCGTCTACAACGAAATGAAGGGTGCTCTCTCAACACCGGAAGCTAAACTTGAAAATATTATAATGCGGGCATTGTTCCCTGACACTTGCTATAAGTATGAGTCCGGCGGTGATCCAAAGTCAATTCCAAATTTGACCTATAAGATGTTCATGGACTTCCATAAGAAGCATTATCACCCGTCCAATTCAATCATCTACATTTACGGTGATGTCGACATTGATGAGCGTCTGGAATATCTGGACAGAGAGTATTTGTCGAAGTATGACCGCATTGAGGTCGATACTGACATAGAGTTACAGAAGCCGTTTAATGAGATGTCTAAGACGGAAGGAACTTATCCGATCAGTGAAGGTGAAGATACAAAGCAGAAGACTTTCCTGTCGCTGAACTATGTGATTGATGACGATAAGTACAAAACCTTCCGTGAAAAGTACAATATCTCTGACGAACATGCAGCGCAGAGAACATTCTTGCTGGCATTGAGAGTTCTTCTAAAAGCTATCGTTGAGAGTGAAGCTGCACCTCTGAGAAAGGCAATCATTGAAGCAGGTCTGGGCAAAGATGTCGATTTGGATTTTGAATTGGATTTAAGACAACCGATTGTTGGCATAAATGTCAACGGCGCTGAGAGTGAATCTGCTGACAAGTTTAACGAGATCGTTACTGCCAAGTTCCAAGAACTCGCCAAAGGTCTCGACAAAACTCAGTTAAAGGCAGCCCTCAACACGATAGAGTTTGCACTTCGTGAGTCTGATTTTGGCGCTACACCTAAAGGCTTGATTTACGGTTTGACGCTGCTCAGGACCAAGCTCTACGGTGGCGCAAATGACACTTTACTGAGATATGAGGACGCACTTGCGCTTGTGAAGTCTGAGATGTCAAATGGTCTGTTTGAATCTTTAATTGATATCTGTTTCTTGTCGAATCATCACGTTGTAAGTGCAGTCCTTAAACCTGCGGTGGAAAAAGCCGAATCAGAATCAGTTACACTTCCAGCAGAATCGACCAATGAATCTGTTGAGGAATCACCTTCACCTTATACCGACAATCTCGAAGTCTTGCCACTGTTACAGCTTACCGACATCAAGAAGGAAGCTGACGTGTTGCCAATCAAGTTCAGAGACCTCGACGGTGTGAGGATAGTCCATTCTAACGTTCAGACTAATGGTATCATATATTTGAGAATGTATCTTGACGCTGCGAAAGTTCCTCAGAAGCTCCAGCACACCGCATTCTTACTGACTGAGCTTCTTGGTCGCGTTGACACCAAAGATCGCTCATATGAAGACCTCGCCAATGAGATAAATCTAAATCTTGGTGGTCTTGGAATGAATTTGAGTGCCTACACCAAAGCGGGTAAGGCTGATTCATTTATGCCAAAACTCTTGGTGACTACCAAAGTACTGATAAGCAAACAGAAAGAACTCAGCACCCTCTTGGCAGAAATTCTCACCCGCTCAGTCTTTACTGACAAGAAGAGAATCCGCGAACTTATCGAAGAAGAACAGATCGGTCTGGAATTGAGCATTGAACGTGCAGCACATCAAGTGGTATCTTCTCGCCTTGCTTCATATCAATCAAAAGCTGGCGCTTATAATCATGAGGGCTTTATGTCCTTCAATGCCTGGCTGAAAGACTTGCTTGACGACTTTGATTCTAAGTTTGACAGCTTGGTTGACGACCTCTACGATGTTCAAGATCGCTTGATAAATCGCAATGGTATAATAATTGGTGTGACAGCAACAGATGAGGTGTACAGTGAGTTTAAACCGCATTTGTCATTCCTGCTGAAGAGTTTGCCTGTTGACGAATACGAAGTCGCAAGATATTACTATCCGAATACAACTTACAAAGAAGGCATCACAAGCCAGAGTATGGTGCAGTACGTCGGCAAGGGTGCCAACTATATTAAACTCGGCTACAAGTACAGTGGCGTCATGGCGGTGCTGGAGACGATATTAAGGTATGAATATCTTTGGAAGGCAATCCGCGTTGAGGGTGGAGCTTACGGTGCATTTGCTAACTTCTACCGTAACGGCAATATGTTCTTTGAGTCCTACCGCGATCCCAATCTTTCTCGCACTTTGGACGTATTCAACAGCACAGCGGATTTTATCAAAAATATCGACCTCAGTGAGCGCGAAATACGAAAGTATATCATCGGTACAATCAGCAAGATAGATCACCCAAAGACTCCTGCAATGAAGGGCGCTGCAGCTATCGAAAGTGTCATTCATGAAGTTACCCAAGAAGACAGACAGCGCGCGCGTGAGGAAATTCTTGCAACGAAAGTTGAGGATATTCAAAAGTTGTCTGAGATAGTTGACGCCTGTATGAAGGAAGATAACATCTGCGTCTTCGGCAATGAGAAGATCGTCAATAACAATTCTGAGTTGTTCGATAGAATTATCAAAAGTAAGAATTAAAAACGTAAGTAATGAGGTGAGGATTTGCCACGAAAGATAAAATTTGCGCTGGAAATGGCAGACGGCGTTGAGGTACGCAGTCTTGAGGAATTGCGCGAGCATTTCGATCTTGATAAAGTAACAGAATGTTTTCGTAATGGTAAACTCCTTGAGTGGCTGCAAGATCGCTATTATGACGAAGAGGTAGAACTTATTTTAGAAATTGAAGAAGATGCTGAACATTTGTCGGAGGAACTCTGCAAAGCATTGGGCGTCGATCCTGATAAATATGTACTTGATCCAGAATTTATTGAACGAATCGAAGAGAAAAAACTATTTTTGCAAAGTAAAATAGAAGATACAGATATAATAAAAAATGCAAAAATTGTTGCACTAACTCAAGAAGATTTAGCAGATTTACTTGATCTCGATGCACCTTTGATTTATCTTTGCGGAGAAGAATTTCATATTCCTATTCGTGTTACCGACAAGCATTATATTGGTATTTTGGGCAGACCAAAAGTCAACATCAAAGCAACATCACAAGAAGAACTTGACTCAAACAATATCATTTTAGAAAATGTTGAGCTGCCATGGACTGATGCTGATACTAATGAAGTCGATGATACAAGTTCAGACAATAATATTAAGAATGTTGAGGGCAAAATTTGGGAAGTAGAAACTATTATCAAAAATTCAGCAGCTTCTCAGACCACTCCAGCCGTGAATTTCACTAACACTGCACGTAAATTCATGTCTAAAGTTCAAATCATTGCCAAGGGCAAAATTATTGATGCAAAGAGTTCCCTTATGATTAATTCTTTGTTACTCAAAAAAGGCGATGCAATGACTATTCGTGCCGAAGGAAATGACGCTGCTGATGCCGTTCGTACATTGAAGAAATTAGTTGATTCTGGATTTGGTGTTAAAGAATAATCGGTAAATTGTGAAGCAAAAAGTTTTCACAAGTTCGAGTGTGTCTATTATTATGGGTAAAGGTTGATTCAATGAGGTGATTTCTATGTCAGACAGTGAAAAATGTGAAGTTGTTACAACTGTAGAAAACGAAAATGGCATTCATTTGGAACCGGCCACCCTTTTGGTGCGTGTTGGTAACAAATACAAATCTAAAATCCAAATGGAAGCCAAAGGCAAAGTTGTAGATATCAAAAGTGCCCTGATGATTATATCATTGGGACTCGTTAAAGGAACAGAAGTTAAAATCATTGCTGAGGGTCCTGATGCAGAAGAAGCGGTCAATAAATTAAAAAGTTTGCTTGAAATGCCGGATTTGACCAAGAGGATATACGTTCCGGAAAACCACAGAGCGCCAGGAGATAAAAGGTATTCAGAGTTTATTGAGGGCTATTCTATTAATGTGTTCGAAGGAGAGTGAAAGTGTGAAGCAAAAGATATTTAAAGGCTCGGGCGTGGCGATTATAACGCCTTTCACTGAAGACGGAATCAACTTTGAGGAACTCGGCAGAATCATTGAAGATCAGATTGCAGGCGGTACAGACGCCATTGTCATAACCGGCACCACCGGTGAGTCTGCAACCATGAGCGATGAAGAACACCGTCAAGCCATCAAGTATGCTGTTGAGAAGGTCAACAAGCGCATACCTGTCGTTGCAGGTGCCGGCTCAAATGAAACTGCCTACGCTGTTGAGCTTGCCAAGCACG
Organism: Selenomonadaceae bacterium; assembly: GCA_017475745.1. Classification (GTDB taxonomy): domain Bacteria; phylum Bacillota; class Negativicutes; order Selenomonadales; family Selenomonadaceae; genus Quinella. Next base: position 4,166 of record JAFVEZ010000012.1, on the reverse strand, counting down.
CTGAGGAGGTCGGCGCTGACGCTCTATTGGTTGTGACGCCTTACTATAATAAATGCACTCAAAATGGTCTCGTCGCCCACTACAATAAGATTGCAGATAGTGTTGATATACCGCTGATAGTTTATAATGTACCTTCAAGAACCGGCGTCAACATCAAGCCGGAAACCTATCTCAAGTTGTCTAAGCACCCGCGAATTGTTGCAGCAAAAGAAGCTAATGGCGATCTTACATCAGTGTTGAGGACACGTGCGCTCTGCGGTGATGATCTTGATATCTACAGCGGCAATGACGATCAAATTGTACCTATACTCTCACTTGGTGGACTTGGAGTCATCTCAGTGCTTGCCAATGTTGCTCCAAAGGTAGCTCACGACATTTGCCAGCTCTACTTCGACGGCAAAGTTAAAGAGTCAGCAAAACTTCAAATTGAGTATACTGATCTCATTGATGCACTCTTCTGTGAAGTTAATCCGATACCTGTCAAGACAGCAATGCGCTTGATGGGATACAATGTCGGCGGATTAAGAATGCCACTTAGTGAAATGGAAGAAGCAAATCTAAATCTCTTGAAGAGTTCACTAAAACAGCATAAGCTTATTTGTTAGGAGATGATTAAATGTGGTTGAAGAAGAAGACATTAGCTCTGTTGTTTATGTTGATGATGATTGTCGGAGTGGGCGAAGCGGCTACAGCAGAAACCATAAATAATGGTGAAGAATTGGCGAGAATGCAGCGCCTGGCAATAGCCTATCCGGATTACTATCAATCATTGGATAAAGAACCAACAATCAACGAGTTTATCAATGTCCTGTACGAAGCAGGTAAGGTGTCCAAGAGCAAGATCATTTCTTATGACGAAATGGCAAACAAGATAAAACAGAGTACTGGTATTGATATTAGGGTTATTCCAAAGAAGGAAGCGCGCAAGATATTTAAAGAGCACGTTTACAAGTACGCTGACGGTTATGTATTCTTTACTCTGGCAAACAACAGCAGACTGAATCTGTTCTGTGAAGTCTATGTACCGAATACCAATGAATTGGCATATGTCTTGAGGGTAGAAGCCGGAAAGAGCGACGAGAGTAAAAATGCCAAAAATTACAAGACAATGGCTGAAGAATTTTACAGGGCCTTTGATAAGGCAGTACAGACCGAACTAAAGAAGAAAGAAAAAGAGTAAGTATTGCAACGATACTGATATAAGCTTGCAAACTGTAGGGAAGATTGCTTCTCTGCAGTTATTTTACATATAGTATGCCGTGATATGGTATATAAATATAATTTTGAAAAAACTCTTGACAAATTCCTATGGGGGGGGGGTAATTAAATTTAAGGATTTTTTCTGAAGGTTTTTGTAATTGTGGATTTCTCTGGGAAGGAGAGCGATCTATTATGAGTGACAGTAAAAGTATGACAGTGGCTCAAAGCGGGACTACCAACAGTGGGCAAGAGTTGTCAGACAACTCAACATTGGCAGCAGCGTAAACGTTACATTGAACAGAATAATCAATGGATTAGAGATTGTGGACTCTAATATAATTATTAAACCAGGCGATACTACTATTACAGGCGGAGTCAACAAAACAGTCTATGTCAAATCGGTACGCGGTGACAGTGGAGGCAGCTTTGACGGTGGTGATTATGTTCTCAGCTACAACCTTGATAGCAACAAAGTAGTAAACGCGAAAGACTATGGCAGCATTGGCAGTTATATCTACAATAAAGGCTTGAATGTTAGCTTGAATGTGAGTGATTTTGACGACGCTGTTATAAATGCTAGTAGAAATGTATTCATTGATACCAAGGCGGGTAATGATGTCATCTTCAACAATAATAATGGCAAGAACGTGACAATCAACTCCGGTGCTGGTAACGACGTGATCCATAGCCTTAATTGTAACAATGTATTGATCAATGCCGGTGAAGGCAATGACTATATGTATGAAGTTACCGGTCAGTATATAACTGTAAACGGTGGTGCCGGCGATGATACTATTTTCTATTTAGCTTCTCCATATTCAGGCGAAGATGGGTATTCTTACTTAAACGGCGGCGAAGGTAACGACCTCATTAAAAATACTTCTACCGCTGGTTACACTGACGAAGTTACCATTGACGGTGGCACCGGTGATGATAATATTTATAATAACGGCAGCTACGGCAGCATAAACGGCGGAGCGGGTAATGATACGATATTGGCTACAATAAACGTTGTCACCGACAACGATCCTCCCGGAGAATATATGACAATCGTCGGTGGCAAAGGCAATGATAAAATAACGATTACAAATATTAACAAAACTTTGATTCAATATTCCAATGGAGACGGCAAAGACACGATTTATGGCTACAACGAGACTGACACAATTCAAATTGCTGCTGATTCTTACACCACACAGATCAATGGTAGTGATGTCATTATCAATGTCGGCACCGGCTCTATGCTCGTCAAAGATGCTAAGGATAAAACTCTCAATATCATCAATTTGCCACCCGTTAATGAACCAACATTGGGCGGCAGCGAAAACATTACATTAAACAATATAATTCATGCTTTTCGTACTAATGGTTCTGATATATTTGTTAGAACAAATAACGAAGAACGTATTACTGTTGAAGGCGGAGTCAATAAAACAATTTATGTCAAATCTGTATATAATAGTGTTGAAGGCAGTCTTGACGGTAATTATATTCTTGGCTACAATCTTGATAGCAACAAAGTAGTAAACGCGAAAGATTACACTAGCATTGGCAGTTATATCTACAACTCAGGCTCGAATGTTAGTTTGAGTGTGAGCGATTTTGATGACGCTGTTCTGAATGATGGCGGCAGTAATGTATTAATTGATACCAAAAACGGTAACGATGTCATTTTTAACAATGTAAATTATAAGTCAAATCAAAAAAATGTGACAATCAATTCCGGTGCGGGTGATGACTCGATTCATAGCTGGCAATGTAATAATGTATTGATCAACGCCGGTGAAGGCAATGATAATATGGATGCCATTATGGGCAGTAATATAACCGTAAATGGTGATGGCGGTAACGACTATATTTGTTATTTCTTACCACTTGGAGGAGTAGGATATTCGCAATTAAACGGTGGCGACGGCAACGACACGATTGAAAACTCCTATGCTCTTTCTCCTATAGACGAAGTTACTATTGATGGCGGTTCCGGTAATGATTATATCATTAATTCCGGTGGCTATGGCAGTATAAACGGCGGAACAGGTGATGATACAATATACGCCACTTCTGGAATTTCCAGTACGAAAGAAGAATATATGACAGTCGTCGGCGGCAAAGGTAACGATAGAATAACTGTCACATATGTTAATAAAACTTTGATTCAATATGCTAATGGAGACGGCAGCGACACGATTCACGGCTACAATGAGACCGACACAATCCACATCACTGAAGGTTCTTACATTACGCAGGAAAGTGGTAATGATGTCATTATCAATGTCGGTAGCGGCTCTATGACCGTCAAAGATGCTAAAGGTAAAACACTAAATATCATTGGCAATAAATATTTGCCGCCCGTTGATACTGTAGACGGTGGATCGTCCACTTCGACAGTTAGTGGTGGTACTTCGACCTCAACGGTCAGTGGTGGTACTTCGACCTCGACGGTCAGTGGTGGTACGTCTACGCCGACTATTAGCGGTGGCACTTCAACTTTGGCTGCAGGTAGCGTCAAAACCACATTGACTGATAGTGATACCAGCTCGTCTGTGACTATTGGGGCATATGTCAAGACAGTTGACGCAACTTCTCGCACTAAGGCGGTCAAGATCATCGGCAATGCTCTTGCCAACACGATTCGCGGCGGTAGCGGTGTTGACACTATCTATGGTGGTGCCGGTAATGACTCTATCCTCGGCAATAGCGGCAATGACAAGCTCTTCGGTGACGCCGGCAATGACACTCTCCGCGGCGGTGCCGGTAATGATTCGATTCAAGGTGGTGCTGGTGCTGATAAGCTTTTTGGCGATGCCGGCAATGACACTCTCCGCGGTGGTGCGGGCAACGATTCGATTCAAGGTGGTGCTGGTGCTGATAAGCTTTTTGGCGATGCCGGCAATGACACTCTTTACGGTGGTGCCGGCAGTGACTCTATTCAAGGTGGTAACGGTGCTGACAGGCTCTTTGGTGAC
>JAFVEZ010000011.1 GCA_017475745.1 Selenomonadaceae bacterium | reverse complement strand
TGACGAGCACGACCGAGATCTTCAAAAGTTGCGCTGTCGAGCTTGCGACCGAGGTCTTCACTGATGACTGTACCGCCAGTGAGAATTGCAATATCTTCAAGCATAGCCTTACGGCGATCACCGAAGCCAGGAGCCTTGACTGCAAGAGCCTTGAAGGTTCCGCGGAGCTTGTTGACAACGATAGTTGCAAGAGCTTCACCGTCAACATCTTCAGCAATGATGACAAGCTGCTTGCCCTGTTTGACAACCTGCTCAAGAATTGGCAAAATGTCCTGGATAGAGCTAATCTTACGATCAGTGATGAGAATGTACGGATCGTCCATGACAGCTTCCATCTTGTCAGCGTCAGTAACCATATATGGGCTGATGTAGCCGCGATCGAACTGCATACCTTCAACAACGCTGAGGTTGGTATTCATGGTCTTGGACTCTTCAACGGTGATAACGCCGTCGTTTCCGACTTTCTCCATAGCGTCAGCAATCAACTGACCGATCTCTTCGTCGCCAGAGGAGATAGCTGCAACCTGAGCGATTGCATCTTTGCCTTCGACCTTCTTAGCTTTCTTCTGAATCTCTTCAACGAGCTTCTTGACTGCAAGTTCAATACCCTTCTTGACGATCATTGGGTTTGCGCCTGCAACAACGTTACGCATACCTTCGCGAACGATTGCCTGTGCAAGAAGGGTTGCGGTGGTGGTGCCGTCACCGGCTATATCATTGGTCTTGGTTGCAACTTCTTTAACGAGCTGTGCGCCCATATTCTCAAACGGATCAGGAAGCTCAATCTCCTTGGCAATGGTAACACCGTCGTTGGTGATTGCAGGAGCGCCGAACTTCTTGTCAAGGACGACGTTGCGGCCTTTTGGACCAAGTGTAACTTTAACAGCATTTGCAAGTGCATCGACGCCCTTCATTAAGGCGCGGCGTGCCTCTTCGTCAAACAAAATCTCTTTTGCCATATATCTATACCTCCGATATGTTAGATTGATTTCAAGTTGAATTACAGAATTGCCAAGATGTCGCTCTCACGAATCACGAGATACTCAACATCATCAACTTTGACTTCTGTGCCGGAATATTTATTAAAGATGACATTGTCGTCAACTTTGACTTCCATTGCTGCTCTCTGACCATTGTCGAGGAGCTTGCCAGTACCAACTGCCACAACCTTACCCTTTTGCGGTTTCTCTTTGGAAGTATCAGGAATTATGATACCGCCTTTCGTCTCAGTTTCAGCTTTAGCGGGCAGAATAACAACTCTGTCACCCAATGGTTTAATCATACTTTTGACCTCCTAATTTATAGATCATTACGGTTTCTTTCCGTCAACGGAATGTATAATAACTCTTTTTGGACAAAATGTCAATAGGTAATTAGTCAAAAGAGCAGATTTTTTTCTTATTGATTGGAGAATCTAGCAAAGCTACCGTTTTTTCCTTTGATGACTTCCAATTTAACTTTGATTTGCTGCTTTAATTCCTCAACATGAGAGATGATGCCGACCAGTCTACCGTCCTTCTTGAGGTCATTCAAGGCGCGGATCGTCAAATCTAAGGTGTCGCTATCGAGAGAGCCGAAGCCCTCATCAATGAAGATTGTGTCGAGTTTAATACCGCCGGCGTTGTTCTGAACGACATCAGCAAGCCCAAGAGCAAGACTGAGCGAAGCAAGAAATGACTCACCGCCAGAGAGAGTCTCAACCGGTCGTGTCGTGCTAGTGAATTCGTCATAAATCTCAAAGTCAAGCCCATAGAATTTGGCGTGAGACATCTTTGACGGCACTTTATACTCAAATCTATAGCGATTGTCACTCATTATCTTTAGACGCTCATTTGCTTCGTAGATTATATCTTGGAACATTGCATTGAGTATGTAAGTCTGAAACTTCATTCGCTGCGGATTGAAACCATTGGCAATTCTCGAAAGTTTTAGCCAGATTTCACACTCTCTTTCACGCTGCGCGATCTGTTCTTTCATTTCTTTGATTGAATCGTAAACTTTCTTGAGATGATCGCACTTTGAAGTCAGCTCATATGTCCGTTTTGTCTGTGTATTATACGCTTCTTCCAATGCTTCAGATTTCTTACTCAAGTCCTCAATATTTGGTTTAATCTTATCCTTCAACTGTTCGGATAGCTTGGAACAGCCCTCTTTAATTGTATAGTAAGCTGAATTTTTAGCGGAGACTTGCTGTGTTAAATAGTGGTAGTCATTCTGCGCTTTATTCCAAGCTTCAGCCATTTCATTTAACTTTGCGGTTGAGGTTTTAAATTCATATTCCAATTTATTGCTGCCGTCATCGACTTTATACTGTTCAGCAATTTGATTTTCTCTTTCATTAATTATTCCTGACAATTTTGAAGCTGAATCGGCAGTACTTTTACATTCTTCTTCTTTAAGTTTGAGTTTATCTTTGACTTCCTGTAGCAATTTTTTGCCCTTTTTAAAGTTCTTTTCGGCTTCCAGGAACTTAGCTTTTAATTTCTGTTCTTCTTGACGCTTTTGTCTCCAATATTCCGTATCGCCAAGATCACCCTTTTGAACAAGTGTATCTTGATGTGTCCGAAGTCTTGAATTGTATTCGGTGAGCTTGTTGTCTGCTGCGGACTTCTGCTTGATGAGCTTATCTAGTTCTTCTTCTGCCTTTTCTATTTCCTCATCGGTTGGTATTATCTCTTCTGATACGGCAAGTTTTGGATGGATAGTTGACCCGCAAACTGGGCAGGCTTCTCCGTCCTTTAAGTTCTGTGCCAAAATTGCTGCTCTGCCTAGTCTTGCAAGCTGTTTCAATCTCTCTACACTACGTTGCTGGTTGAGTTTCTTTTCTTCGATCTCTGCACAGACTTTTACTGACATCTCAATATGTTTGTTTATAATTTCAATATCCTTGAGCAATTTGTCACGAGCTTCACACTCTTTGACCTTAGCATCATATTTTTCAAAGTCTGCTGCTACTTGTGAGTAGGCCTTGGTTTCCTTGAGTATCTCTTCAAGTCTGCTCTCGTATGCTGTCACAGTTTTATTGAGGATTTTAACCTCTTCGGCCGTCGATTTTGCTTTGGTATCGGCAATTTTAAAGTTCTTCTTGGCTTCCTGGAGCTGAATCAATCGTTCACGGATTTTTACAAGCTCTTCAATATCTTTTTCAAGTTTCTTGCGTTCGCCTTCCAGATTTTGCTGTCTCTCATATTCGGTTTTGGCTACCTTCAAATCAGTCTCAGCCTTCTGGTATGTCTCCTTAGCAGCCTTGAGTTTGTTTAATTCGCCTTCAAGGTCTTTGAACTTTTGAGAAAGTGCGCGACCTCTTTCTAAGGCATCGCGGGCTTCTCTTCGAGACTTCACTAATCCTGCCATTGAATCTTGAGATTGTTTTAGCTCTGTACTCGTTACCCTGATTATTTCAATTAAATCCTCTTCGGTCTCAATCTCAAGTTCCCTCAATTTGTCATTGTACTGATCCTGAATGGCCTTCAATTCGACATTCATTGTATCAGATTTACTCTTCAATCGCTCTTCAACTTGCTTGTAGAAGCCAGCATTGAAGAGTACGTCCAGTATCTTCTGCCGATCATTTGTCTTTGAGAAAAGGAACTTCTTGAACTCACCTTGCTGCAGAAGTATGACTTGACGGAACTGCTCACTACCAAATCCTATTAACTCCTCAATTCGTTCAGTAACGTTTTTAATTATTACATCATCACCAGTGTTTAAATCGTAGAGTTCAGAGACAGTCTTTTGAAGATTAGGCGATATAGTCCTCTTTACTCTATAGAATTTATCACCAAGGGCGAAGGTAAAGTCAACTTCAGTAGGTGTGTTGCTGTCAGCATGTTCAGAGCGCATCATCTTGCCGTCACGACCATTGCCAATTCTATTGCCACCATAGAGTGCAAAGAGCATGGCATCAAGTATGCTAGTCTTGCCGGCGCCTGTCATTCCGTGAATCAAGAAGAGGTTATCATCAGCCAAGCCTTCCTCAAAGTTTATATATTGACGCTTTGCATAAGGACCAAAGGCTGTGATTGTCAAACTAATCGGTCTCAAATCAGTCACCTCTCTCCATTTCCTCAATCAGTTCAGTCATGATTGACAATTCCTGGTTTGTCATAGTCTCATTCGTCGTATCTTTGAAAAATTTACAGAATAGATCAATATTAGATATATTTTCAAGTTGTCTGGCACCTTCGACCGCTCTCGATAAGACCCTATCAATCGGTTTAACTTCCAGGAGATTGGTAAACTTTTTACGAAGCTGAGTATTTTGCTTATTAAATATAATGCCTTCATATTGCACTGAGATGTAGTCGTCGGAATCAGGTTCATTATCAAGAATATCGTTGACCTTGCCCTTGATGACTCTAACATCTCGCAGAGGAATAAGTGGCAGATCATTATTGATTGTAACTCTGCCTTCACCGTCAATGTCGACAAGTGTCACACTTTTGGACTGCTTCCATTCATCAAACGAATACTTTAGCAAGGAGCCACTATATCTAACCTTCTTGTCAGTCAAAGTTGCTCCATGTAGGTGACCAAGCGCTGTGTAGTTGTAGTCATTGAAGTGATAAGGACTTACTCGACCGGCACCACCCGGTAATCTTCGCTCAGAGCCAGATTCAACACCGCCGACGATAAATGCATGAGTAACGGCAACACTTCTTGCGCCGAACGGTATCTTGGAACGGGCAGATTTAACAAGTAATGCCGCTGCTTCGTCAAAGGTGAGTTCCGAATCATCATCAATATTGAGAGCAACCTTGACTTTGCTTGGCTCAAAATAAGGTATCAGCGAGAAGTAAACTTCACCGAAGTCATCATTCAAAACGACAGGTTCAATGTTATCGGTAAGTTTGGCGCGTATGTGAAACTTGGCATTATCAAAGAGTTTATTGCCGAAGTTCAATCTGCCTTCGCTGTCGTGGTTACCTGCAATGCAGAGGACATGCAGACCACGCTCAAGGATAAGTTCATTTAAGATTTGATCGAAAAGATTGACAGCTTCTTCCGGCGGCACACTTCTGTCATAAATATCACCGGCTATCACAATGGCATCAGCCTTATTAGCGTCGACGATCTCCAAGAAAGTGTTGAGGATATATCGCTGGTCATCTATTAGGGACTGACTCTTCAAACTCTTACCCAAGTGCCAATCCGCCGTGTGTATAAATCTCACAGTCTACCTCCAATCAATTTAATGTCAATTCACTTAGAGAGTGGATCGGCTCCATATTTATTCTCACCATCGGTACCTCGCTTGAACATTAGAAGCAGAAAAAATATTACCGGTATCAAAGTAAGAATAATAGAAATCATCTTCATAAGAGAATTTGTCTCATTGTAAAGGGTAGCAGTTAGAGTATCTGGAATAATGAATATCAGATAGAACCAACCACTGAGGTTTAAGTCGTGCAGTCGTCTAATGGTGAGGGTAACTTGTCCAATGAAACACAAAATAACGATAAAAATAGCGATTAATGCGGATACTATTAGAGCATTTGCAAAGATGCCGCTCACGAGATTCAAATGGGCTTTCAAATAGGCTTGTATTAAAAACATTAGGGTCAGTATCACCACAGAGACCAGCATCAAAGCAAAGGAAAAAATATTATAAGGCATACGATTCAGGCGTCCTTGTATTGTAAAAACTTTCAAATTACCCATTATTATAATCCTCCAATTAAAATAACTTGTGACATTATCTCACTGATTTGGCGATATTGCAAGAGCAATAGATAAAATGTTGACTAAAATGATTTGTGTTAGTATAATGAGTAATAATCAATTCTTGTTGAAGGACTAAAGTAAATAACTTAATTGAAGGTGATATATTTGGAATTGCATAACAAACCGGCACATGCATTACACACTATGTTGAAGAATAAGGAAATATCTGCCGTTGAGTTGGCAGAAGAAGTCTTTAAACATATCGATCAAACTGAGAGTAAGATTGGCGCTTATGTCACATTGACACATGATGAGGCTGTCAATGCTGCCAAAGTTGTTGATAGTAAGATTGTCAATGGTGAAGAAATTGGTGTCTTAACCGGCATACCTTGTGCGATTAAGGACAATATCTGCACTAAGGGTATCAAGACCACCTGCGCTTCAAAGATACTTGAGAACTTTGTGCCGCCATACGATGCAACAGTTATGACTAAACTCAATGCCGTCAATCCAGTTATACTTGGTAAGGCGAATATGGACGAGTTTGCAATGGGTGGTTCCACCGAAAACTCCGGCTTTCACGTGACACACAATCCTCACGACCTTGACCGTGTGCCGGGCGGCTCCAGCGGCGGCAGTGCAGCGGCAGTTGCAAGCGGTGAAGCGATCTATGCTCTCGGCTCCGATACCGGCGGCTCTATTCGTCAGCCTGCGTCATTCTGCGGTGTTGTCGGTCTCAAGCCGACCTACGGCAGAGTTTCGCGCTATGGTCTCGTCGCCTATGCTTCAAGTCTTGATCAAATTGGTCCTATCACTAAGGACGTTACTGACTGTGCTCATGTTCTCAATGTCATAGCTGGTCATGACGTGATGGACTCTACTTCCTCAACCGCTGAGGTTCCAGATTTCACCAAGTCACTTGTCGCTGATGTCAAAGGTCTCAAGATCGGTTTGCCTAAGGAATACTTCATTGAAGGTATGGATTCTGAGGTTGAGAGTGCTATTAGAAATGCCGCAAAGACTTTCGAGAAACTCGGTGCCACTTTGAAGGAAATATCACTTCCTCACACTGATGTTGCCGTTTCGACTTACTATCTCATTGCTCCGGCGGAAGCTGCAACTAACCTTGAGCGCTATGACGGTGTAAGTTACGGTGAGCGTGTTGACGGCGTTGATGTTGTCGACATGATGAAGAATACGCGAAGTAAGCTCTTTGGTGAGGAAGTCAAGCGCCGCATTATGATTGGCAATTACGCTTTGAGTGCCGGTTATTACGATGCTTACTATCTCAAGGCACTCAAAGTTCGTACTCTTATTCAGCGCGACTTCACCGAAGCATTTGGAGATGTTGATGTTATTCTTGCACCAACGGCTCCGACTGCTGCTTACAAAATCGGTGAGATGATCTCCGATCCGCTCAAGATGTACTTGCAGGATATTTGCACCGTGCCGCTCAACCTTGCCGGTCTGCCCGGTATCAGTGTGCCTTGCGGTATGACTAGTAATAAACTGCCAATCGGCTTCCAACTTATCGGCAAGGCACTTGACGAAGCAACAATCATCAAGGCGGCTTACACTTATGAGCAGGCGAACAAATGATAGATAGAGACTACATGCAAGAAGCGCTGAGACTTGCTGCAAATGCAAGAGGACGCACTTCACCAAATCCACTTGTTGGTGCTGTCATCGTTAAAGAGGGTCGGGTAATCGCTGAGGGCTGGCACCGTCAAGCTGGAACACCTCATGCAGAAATTCATGCCCTCAATATGGCTGGTGAACTTGCCAAAGGTGCGACGCTCTATGTGACTTTGGAACCTTGTTCACATTTTGGTAGAACTCCACCATGTGCAGATGCAATCGTCCAAGCAGGTGTCAAACGTGTCGTCGCAGCGATGAGTGATCCTAATTCTAAAGTTGCCGGCCGTGGCTTCCAGATTCTCAAAGATGCTGGCATTGAGGTTGAAGTTGGTGTTCTCGAAGAAGAAGCGCGTAAACTCAATGAAGTTTTTATCAAGTGGGTGACTACCGACAAGCCGTTTGTGACACTCAAGACGGCAATGTCCCTTGATGGTAAGATTGCAACTGCAACTGGTCAGTCACGCTGGATAACCTCAGAGACTTCACGTCAAAGAGTTCACGAATTGCGAGACATTAATGATGCTATCATGGTTGGCATTGAAACGGTCTTAAAAGATAATCCTTTGCTTACGACTAGGATTTCCGCTGGAAAGAGCCCGATCAGAATTGTCGTTGATAGCAATGCAAGAACGCCATTGGCTTCAAATATAGTAACAAATCACCAGGCAAAAACAATCATTGCTGTTACTGAAAATGCTCCAATAGATCGAGTTAATGCACTCAAACAGTCTGGCATTGAGATTGTATTTGCTGGTGATGGTGAACGAGTTGATTTAAATGTCTTAATGAATAAGCTTGCTAAACATGACATTACATCTATATTGCTTGAAGGTGGCGGAACTCTCAACTTTGGAATGCTTGAAGCCGGTCTTATTGATAAGGTCTGTGCTTTCATTGCTCCTAAGATTATCGGAGGTCGTTCTGCATTGACACCCGTTGAAGGAACTGGTTTTGAAAATCTGATCGACGCAATTAATATAGAGGACATCTCAATAGAAAAGATTGACGATGATATTTTAATCACTGGATACATAATTAATGAAAGGTAGTGAACATCATAGAATTTAAACCCATTGAAAAAGCAGACAAGCCCATATTTGATAAATTTTATAGTGCCAGGTACTACGAAAATGCTCACTTTAACTTCACAAACCTCTACATGTGGCGTGAGCCTTTCGATATTCAATGGACTCTTGACGATGATGTAATATATATGATTTCCGAATGGCATGGCAGGGTTGCAGCACTTCAGCCAATCGGTGCTGAAGATAAAATGCAAGATGCCATTGCCAAGATCATTGAGTGGTTTGAATCTCGCGACAAGGATAAAAAGGTTGTTATAGGCGGCGTTGAAAAGTCATTCGCTCAACAGCTTGAAAAGTTCCCTGATGCCAAGTTTAACATTAAACCCAATCGTGAGAATTTCGACTATGTATATCTTGCTGACGATTTAATCAACCTCGCGGGTCGCAAGTATCACTCAAAGAAAAATCATCTCAACAGCTTCCAGAAAAATTATCCAATGGCTAACTATCTGCCAATAACTAAAGATATTATCCCTAAATGTCGCGAAGAACTTAACGATTGGTATGAAAATAAATCGCCGGAATTGCCCAATGATCCATTTTTGTCTCTGGAACGCGCTGCTATTAATGAAGTGCTTGATAACTTCTGTGACTTCAATCTCAGGGGTGGTGCAATCGAACTCGACGGCAGGATAATTGCCTTTACATTCGGTGAGCAACTTAACACTGACACGGCAGTTATTCACGTTGAAAAGGCTGATCCAGATGTCCGTGGTGCCTATCCTGCAATCAATCAAGGATTTGTCGCACACGAGTGGTCAAATATGACTTATATCAATCGTGAGGAAGATATGGGTCTTGAAGGTCTCCGCAAGGCTAAAGAGTCGTACAAGCCGATCAAAATGATTGAAAAGTTTAATGCTGTCATAGCTTAACAAAAAATTTATCATTTTGTGAATTTGTTTCAACATAAATCTTGACATGACAATTATGGTGTTGTAAAATGTTCAAAGTGCAAATTTCAAAGAATGGTTCTGCGCCATTCAACTTTAAGGTTAGTGCTGATAAGTTAGACTTGAATGATGATGTCAATGAAAGTAATTTTGAAGGTGAAATTGAAGTAAATGGAAAAGTTACTGACGGTGGCAAATTACTCAATGTCGAAGGTACTATAAAATATCGAAAGTCTTTTATCTGTGATCGTTGCCTTAATCCTTCTTCTGAAGATCGAGTGATTGAATTTGACGAGGAATTGGACAGGAGCGATCTTGAAGGCGATGTTGCTGATCTTACTGAACTCATTCGCGATATATTGATTGCTTCTCAGCCTATACAAAATCTCTGCAAAGAGGATTGCAAAGGTCTTTGTCCGGTTTGTGGAAAAAATCTCAATGAAGGTGAATGTAATTGTGATCGCTTCGTTACTGATCCAAGACTTGAAGCACTGAAAAAGTTTCTTAATGATTGAAGATAGGAGTGAATTGATATGGCAGCACCAAAACGTAAATTATCCAAATCACGCCGCGATCGTCGTCGTGCAAATTGGAAATTGGAAGTGCCGAACTATGTAAAATGCCCAAGATGCCACGAACCAAAATTACCTCATCATGTGTGCCTTGAATGCGGCTATTACAACGGCAGAGAAGAAATTGAAACTGCTTGATAATAGTGAATTTTGGGCGGGTATTTTGCCTGCTCTTTTTATGTAGGGAGCGTTGGATTTGAAAATTGCAGTCGACGCAATGGGTGGAGATCATGCACCGGAGCAAATTGTCATTGGAGCAATTCAAGCCGCGAAAAAATATCCTTGTGAGATCGTCTTGGTCGGAGACGAAACTAAAATCAAAGAAATTCTCGAAAAAGAGAAAAATTGGCAACAGCTCAAAATTACAATTCGTCACGCTTCGGAAGTAGTTGAGATGGGAGAACACCCTGCCGACGCTGTGAGGAATAAAAAAGACTCATCTATTGTTGTAGCGACAGAGCTTGTCAAAGCTGAAATGTGCGATGCAGTCTTATCGGCAGGCAGTACAGGTGCGGCAGTTGCTGCTGCACAGTTGATCTTACGCAGAATACACGGTATAGGTCGACCTGCTATTGCTACTCCAATTCCAACGCCTAAAGGTGTGACTTTGCTCCTCGATTCGGGTGCAAATGTTGACAGCAAGCCTGAGCACCTTGTACAAAGCGGTATGATGGGCGCAATCTATGCTGAGCATGTATTTGGAAAATCCAATCCAAAAATCGGCTTGTTGAATATCGGTGAGGAAGAGACTAAAGGTAATGAGCAAGTCAAGACTACTTATCAGCTCTTTAAGGAACTCAAAACTATAAATTTTGCCGGAAATGCTGAGGGTCGTGATATACCTAATGGTCATTTTGATGTTGTCGTCTGTGATGGCTTCGTTGGCAATGTTGTATTGAAGTTTGCTGAAGGACTTGCCAGGGTGATCCTCAAACTGATTAAAGAGGCAGTCAATGAAGGCGGTGTCTCTGCAAAAGTTGGGGCATTGCTCTTGACACCTACTCTCAAGAAACTCGGCAAGCGTCTTGATGTCTCTGAATACGGTGGTGCCCCTCTGCTTGGTGTCAACGGCTGTTGTGTTATAAGTCACGGATCATCTGACGCAAAGACCATTTGCAGTGCAATAGGCGCAGCAAATGATTATGTTGAAAGCAATGTTTTGGGACACATTAAAACTGCTCTTGAAACAATGCAAAATGAAGAAGTTAAACCTCAAATGGAATAAATAATTCTCATTATAGTGATGGCACGGTGAAGGAGGACAAATTTAAAAATGTTTGAAAACAATGTCATCTGTAAATTACTCAAGATTCAATACCCTATCTTTCAAGGTGGAATGGCTTGGATTGGTACGGCTGAACTTGCCTCTGCCGTGTC
>JAFVEZ010000010.1 GCA_017475745.1 Selenomonadaceae bacterium | reverse complement strand
AGCGCGTGTGTATGCCTTCAGTGTATTTGCCATTTCTGAGGTCTTCATCTATAGCCTGTTGAACGAAATTATTTGAGATTGCTTCTGACAAAATATTTTATCCCTCCATTTTAGTAGTTGTTAGTAGACAGTAGATAGCCGATAGTAGACCTGCCAACAACCAGCTCAATCCGCAGTGTGCAACTCTGAAAGCAGTATTACTAACTACTCTCCGCTGACCACTATCAACTACTCATAAATGAGCTTCTCCAATTCTTCAAATGTCATAACTGTGCCCTTGCCCTCTTCCATTTCTTTAAAACCACGGTCAAGCATTGCAAGGTAACGAGCGTTGTTTATTGCCTTTTGAAGATTTTCTTCGTTGAGAGGTCTCAACTTCAACTCTTTGAAGAAATACTCCCATTCCTCTTTGGTGAAGCTAACGTAACTATCTTCCTTCTTCTCTTGCTTTTTATTCTCTGTTGGGGTTTGATCTTGTATAGCTTCATTGTAATCCATCATCGGTGCAGCATTCATCACATATCACCTCTAATCTATACGAGTCACCTCAAGATTTTACTCAGCGGCAATATCTTTGATTATACTATCCTCTAAGGCTCCGTCAACTACAACCTCAAGAAATCCGTCCTTGTTCTCGGTAACGTCCACCACATTCTCAGCCGCCAAGATTTTTGTGATGAATTGAGCTTTCTCATAGCTGGTGGGCTCCTCCGCGAAGTGAACAGCCTTATAGTCAATGCGTTCAATTTTGAAGATGACAGGTCTGGTGCCATCGTTGCAGCAGGCGATCATAATCTTATCATCATTAGTCCAGCCGTGCATTATCGATCCGCCTTGCAGGGCAGTATAGATATAGCGGCTAATGCAGTCCCAAGCCTCGGCACATTGAGTACCTCTGCCCATAAGCCAAAAGTCGTCGGCGTTGCCATAGCGCTCAAAGATAAATTCCTGCCCGACTTGATAGAATGGGCAAGCACCGGCGTTTGGGTCAGCGATATACTTTTGCTGAAGTTCAGGATAAAGTTTTTTATCAATGACAGTAACTTTACATTTGTGTTGCATTTCGTGCTCTCTCCTATCCTTTGCACACTTACATTACTTTCACGGGCTTTTTGAGTTGAAGGCAAACTCACTAACTGCTAACTAATCCTACTCCCACTAACCTTACATCTCAGCGAGGAAGGCAGAATAACCCTTCTTGGTCTCGTAGATATCGATTTTTGAGGTGGCTTCCCAAGGTGCGTGCATTGAAAGAACAGCAACACCGCTGTCAATGACGTCCATTCCGTATTTCGCCATCATATATGCAATCGTGCCGCCGCCGCCAAGGTCGACCTTGCCAAGCTCACTGAATTGATAGTGGACATTATTGCTGTCGAGGGCGTTCCTGAGCCTTGCAACGTATTCAGCATTAGCTTCGGAGCTGCCGGATTTGCCGCGTGAGCCGGTGAACTTGTTGAAGACCATACCCTTACCAAGATAGGCAACATTCTTCTTGTCGTAAGCTGCAGCATAGAGCGGATCGAAAGCACTGGAGACATCAGAGGAGAGCATAACCGAATTTTGAAGGGCACGTCTGACTGCCAACTCAGAATACTGTCCTGTGAGATTGAGGACTTCAGCAACGATATTCTCGAAGAATTGGGACTGCATACCTGTCGCACCGTAGCTGCCGATTTCTTCCTTGTCGACAAGCAGGCAGCAATTTGTACGAGCTGGAGTGGCAGAAGCCTCAAGCATTGCGACGAGTGAGGTATAAGAGCAAACCCTATCATCTTGACCATAGCCGAGAACCATTGAGCGATCCAGACCAAGCTCGCGAGCACGACCGGCAGGAACCAGCGCAATCTCAGCACTCAAAAAGTCCTCTTACTCAATGTCGTAGTTGTCCTTGAGGAGTTTTATAATGCCCTTCTTGACGGATTCCTTCTCACCTTCCTTAAGTGGATAGTTACCAATCAAAATATCAAGATTCTCACCCTCAATGACCTTGCTGGCTTTCTTCTCCATTTGCTCTTGTGAGAGGTGAATCAATAAATCAGTGACACAGAAGACAGGATCGCCAGCAGCCTCACCGATATTAATCTCAATTACTTTGCCGTCTTTCTTGATGACTACACCGTGCATTGCAAGTGGAAGAGTCACCCATTGATATTTCTTGATGCCACCGTAGTAGTGAGTATCAAAGAGGGCGAAGCCTCCGTCCTCATAGAGCGGATTTTGCTTCAAATCGAGACGACAGGTATCAATATGAGCTCCAAGAATCTTCAGACCTTTTTCGAGAGGCTCGGTGCCGATGTTGAAGAGGGCAATTGATTTATTCATACAGACGGCGTAGACTTTATCACCTGGATTGAGTTTATCGTATTTGTCGAGACTCTTGTAACCGGCAGCCTCGGCTTGGCGGATCGTCTCCTTGACGCTCTCACGTTCAGTCTTGCAAGTGCTTATAAAGTCGATGTAGCCGGTGCTCAGCTTTTCTAACTTATTCTTATCTTCTTCTGAATAAGTGCTCCAAACGGAAGGTTTTTTATTGTTCTCTTTCTTTTCTTCAGACATTTCAACAGCTCCTCAAGTGTTTATTACTAATTAAACAGTTTAACATCTTTTAAAATTAAAGTCAATCTCAACAAAACAAATCTCACGGAAATCAAATTTTGGTTGATTTGCCTTTTGGTTGATTTCCGTAAATACAGAAAATAAACACTTGACAAGTTAGCAAGATTAGTGTATACTGATTACGTTTTCGGGGCATAGCGCAGTTTGGTAGCGCACTTCGCTTGGGACGAAGGGGTCGAGTGTTCGAATCACTCTGCTCCGACCATTTTTTTTACAGAGAATTAGCAAGTCAACAAAAATGACACCATAACAAGAGCTTCAGAAATTATTTCAACAGCTCCGTAAATGTCGCCGGTCACTCCGCCGACTTTTTTTGTTGCAAATTTTCCAAAATATAATGTAAATATCAACGCTATGATCAATGAAATCAATAATGGCTTTATCACCATAGTGAATGGCAATATCAATGGTGACAAGAGGATTAGTGCCTCAACCGCTGCCAATATAATGGTTGAGCGCGTTGTATACTTAGAAAAAGCCTTGCCCATTCCCTCCGGTCTTGCATATGGAAAACTGCCGATTGTCACGACCATCATCAATCGTCCGATTATCGGTGCCGAATATATGGCAGCGATTAGCATCAATGTTGAAGCTCTCGACAACTCCGACAATGCCGCAAAGTCCAGTATTGAGAGCATTACAAAACTGACGACGCCGAACGCTCCTACTCTGCTATCTTTCATTATCTCCAGCATTCGCTCACGATCCCGCCCGCTAAAGAGTCCATCCATTGTGTCCATGAAGCCATCACAATGGATTCCGCCCGTCAAGATTATCATTGCCATCAAAATAACGGCGGCTGTCAACATTGGAAACGCGCCGCCGATCAGAAGATTAAGTGTTTCTGCAATTGCAACATAAAATAAGCCAAGCACTGCACCGACTGCTGGAAAGTATTTTACGCTTTTGCCAAATGATTCTTCAGTCCACACAGTTTGCTTGACTATTGATATTCGCGTCAAGAATTGAAGTCCGATAAAAAATGAGTCTAACATCTCAATTAAAAGCCAAGCTCCGTCTTGTGTTCAGTCATTCCGTCAATACAACACTGCATTAATACAGCCAAGTCCAGACCGAGTTTGGCAGCACCAAGGTTGATGATTTCGCGGTTGCAACCAGCAGCAAAACGCTTGTCCTTGTACTTCTTTTTGAGGCTTTTAACTTCCATGCCGTCCATGTTCTCAGGTCTCATGAGCGCATAGGCGTGAACTATGCCGGTAAGCTCATCAACGGCGAATAAACTCTTCTCAAGGTCGGTTGTTGGCTCAACTTCCTCAGTGCAGATACCATAACCGTGAGAGATGATAGTTTTAATGTCCTCTTCGTCGACGCCTTCTGGCTCCAGAAGCTCACGAACGTGTTTGCAGTGCTCTTCAGGAAACTTTTGATAGTCAACATCGTGAAGATAACCTATAGCCCGCCAGTGATCTTTATCAGCGTGGAAGTAGTCTGCCATAGCACCCATCGCAGCTGAAACTGCTGCCGCGTGAATCAGTAAATGCTCCTCAGTCGTGTGCTTCTTGAGGATTTCTTTTGCCTTGTCTAATGTCAATTTACTCATCTAATCACTCCTAAAATATTATAACAAACTAAATTTAAACCCTTTTAGAGGACTTGTCAACCGTTTGAATCGTTACTTTTGAAATATTTCTTGCGCTGCTTGCGAATATCTTTGCTGAAGCGCTCCTCTTCACTGAAGATACAGCCGCAATAGTTCTGGCGATAAAGCTCCAATTCATGACTTATATCAATACCTTCTTGCCAACCGACGCGAAAATCCTCATAGTAGAACTCGACACCAACCTTATTTGCAATAGATTCTGCCGTTGACTTCATTAGCTCATGATTTTGATGGATGCTGTAAAAGAGAGTGGAAGACCAAGCCTCAAAGTGATTTTCTGCGGCAAACTTCGCTGTCTCATAAAGTCGCCAAGCATAGCAAATCCGACAGCGGGCATGGTGACCGTCTGCAAATTTAATTGTATCTTCGCCATAAATAGACTCAACGACCTTTTGAACTCTTGTCAGAAAGTCACGAAGTCCGTAATGATCGACAGTGTGAATCTCCATTGATACCTTTTCGGCAAACTCTTTGGCAGTCTTTAACCTCTGCCGCCATTCTTGATAAGGGTGAATATTGGGATTAAAGAAGAATCCGACCGGTTCTATTCCGTCAGCTCTCAACTTTTTGACAGTATAACAGGAGCACGGTCCGCAGCACATATGCAGCAATATTTTATTCATCTCATATCACCTCTTATGGTTTCTGTTATTGCAGATTGACAAGCACTTTTGGTGGTTGTATAATGTTTACAATTATAATAGGTGTTTTGGGAGGTTTTATAATGTTTGGCATTGGTGCCGGTGAATTTGCACTTATTCTGATTGTCGGGTTGATTGTCTTCGGTCCCAGCAAGTTGCCTGAACTTGGTCGATCTTTGGGTAAGTTGTTGAGAGAATTTAGGAAGGCTCAAGCAGCTTTGTCCAATGTTGTGAGTGAAGTTGATCAAGCTCCGGTAAAACCTTCTACAGCTACTCGCTCAGAGACTGTAACCGCGGTAAATCAAGTTGCTCATCAAGAAGAACCAATCACTGCTCAAGCTACAACTTCAAATGATACAAATTCGCCTGCTCCACCAACTCCAAGTATTGAGCAGGTAACTGAGATGATAAATGCCAACCCAATTAAACTGACCAAGGAGCCCGTTGAAAGATGAGATATTTTAGCTTCGTCTTGTTTATGATAATGCTCATATCAAGTACCAAGGTGCAAGCACTCACTTTGTCTGAAGCAGTGCGGATTGCCCTTGAAAACAATCCAAGCCTTAGACAGTCCCAGAAAGCCGTAGAGAGTGCCGAAAAGGAAATCAAGATTGCTAAAGGACAGAGAGGCTTTACTGTGGGTGTAAGTGCCTCTGCTGACGCCGACAAGACTGAGGGTACTGATACTTCTGAAAGTACTTCCGCGCGTATTTCCGGATCTATTCCGCTTTACTCCGGTGGACAGCTTAAAGCCAACATCGCTGCTGCCGAATATAATTTTGACGCCTCTAAACTCGATTTTGAACAGGCGGCTGACGATTTGACTTATCAAGTTGCTACGGCTTATGTCAACGCATTTGAGCAAAAGTCAACTTGGTCTGTCAACCTCGACACCTTTGCCAATCTCAAAGAGCACGAACAGTTGATCTCAGACCTTTACTCTGCAGGTGCAAAAGCTAAGATCGACTTATTGAGGGCGCAAGTTGAGACTTCTAATGCCAATCAAGACGCCATTCGTGCTCAAGCTGCTTACGAAGTTGCTTTGACTGACCTTGCTATTTTGATGAGTCTTGACAATGCGGCAACCCTCGATGATACCGATTTGTCAATCATCAATTCGACTTCAATCGAAGGTCAAAACTCCAATCCGATGAATAGTGATTCTTTAGTTAAGGCTTATTCTCTCACCAATGAGACATTTGACATTGAAAATTACATCAGCCTTGCGGAGCAAAACCGTGCTGACCTCAAAGCTGATAATATCAGAATACAGCGCGCTGAGGAACTCGTCAAGAGTGCAAAAGCTGCTTATAAACCTTCTGTCAGTGCTTCGGCGTCAACCGGTTTAAATGCTCGTTCAAAAGATTGGGATCCAACGTCTAATGCTGCTGCAGGTGTCTCTGCCAGCTGGAATATCTTTGACAACAAGATAACCAAGAGCAGGGTTGAGGAAGCTCAGTTGGAGGTTGAACGCTTAGAATTTGCACTGAAATCCGATATTGACAGTGCTCGTTCTGATGTCATAAGTGCTTGTAAAAATCTCAAGACGGCACTTGTGAGGCTTCAGACTACCGATCTTGCCGTCAAACTCGCTGAAGAAGAACGCTTTATCGCTTCAGAGAGATACCGCGCGGGTGAAGGCATTCTACTTGATATTTTAGATGCTGAAGTTGCTCTCAAAGAGGCACGTCTTAATCACCTCAACGCTTATTGTGATGCCGCTCGTTACCGTTTTGCCCTCAATCATGCCATTGGAAAAACACTGGAATCTGTAAATTAATCTTGACTATTATTTGATTCTTGCAACAATGCGGTTTCAGAATAGATAAATCCTTGACCGTATCGACAATGCAAGTCAATTAAAAGTTTTTCCTGCTCCTTAGTTTCAATGCCCTCACACACAACATTAATCTTGAGTTTTAATCCGAGAGATATAATGTTACTCAAGATATCACGCATTCGATTGGACTCGATAGCTTCTTCAATGAGAGTCCGATCGATTTTTATTTCATCCACCGGCATTGAATTTATCAGCTTGTATGAAGAATAGCTGCTGCCGAAATTGTCAACGACAATCTTTATTCCAATATTTTGAAGAGCGCGTAAGATACCGTTTACTCGCTCTATTTCTTTTTTCTGCTTTAGATTTTCAAAAGCCCTCTCACTAAACTCAATCTTGATGATACCCTTGGGCAGCTTGTACTTTCTAAAAATACTCTTTATCTTTTCGGTGTAGTGTCCCTCACTGAGGTGGAGGCTGGAATGATTCACAGATATTGGCACTACTTCGGCATTTTCATCGAGTTTGCTGCGTTTAAGTTTGCAGGCTTCCTCAAAGACAAAGTAATATGACAGTATGATAAAACCGCTACGCTCAAAGATGGAAATAAACTTTACAGGAATTAGGAAGCCCAATTCGGGACTTTGCCAACGTATAAATAACTCATTGCCAACGGTCTTGTGACTTTTTAAGTCATATTCAGTCTGATACCAAACTTGAAATTCTCCATTTTTTAGCGCCTCACCCATGTAAGCTGTCACTTTGTCCTCAAATTTTACCTTCTCTTCCAGTTCATAGTTAAACATCAAAACATCACTTTGAGTGGTTTGACAGGCGATCTTTGCCTGTTCCATACTTAGATATAAATCTTTATGGACTCTGCTAATACCCGCTTTCATGTGCAGCCAAATTCTGGAATCTTCCGTCACCACATAACCAAATTCGCTGATGGCCTCTCTGGCAAGTCTGATAATCTCGGCATCGTTCTTTGCTTCACAGAGACAGAACAAACTGCCACCCTCATCACCGGTTGTGGTGAGTAAATTCCAATCTTTCTCCTTAACTCCGACTGCCATATTTTTCAACTGTTCATCACGAAGTTGCCTATCTGATAGTAAATAGTTGCCGTTACTGTGAAGAGAAGCAAACTTTACAACGTAGATGTTTTCTTCCGTCTCGATGGTGTTACAGATTTTTGACGCCTTCTCCTCGAAGTACTTTGTGTTTGGAAGGTCATAGCGCGAATCGTTGTAGGCTATGTGCTTCATCGCTTCCGTCTGTTTGCGGCGCAGGTGGAATCTATACCAAATACCTGCACCAATCAAGGATAAAATCATCATCAATATTATCGCAACACGAATCGGGTGTTGATAAATCAACAATTGCAGTGACAACTGGTGATTAATATTGCTCATATCCTCGTTGATGATATTTCTGATTTTACCGGTATCTAAATGATTTACTTCTTTGTTGAGTATCCGCCACAACCTGCTGTCAGATTTGCTGTAGACGCCCAAGCTGATCTCATCGGAAAAGTCACCTTCCGGCGCAACTTCTAGATTGTAAGCTCCTGTTTCTTCTATCAAATAAGGCACTTCACTTCTCGGAGCGAACAAAATATCAGCTTCTCCTCTGCTGAGAATCCTGAAACACTCTTGCAGACTGTCTGCGTAAACTCTGTGCTGTTCATCAAAGCGCGGAAAGATAAAATTTTTTGTGTAGAGTAGATTTTTATCACATGCGACTGTCAATTTATCTTCCAAATTTATATCACGGCGCATAATCGGCACATAATCCAGCATAAGAAAGGCTTGAGTTGGTGCCATATTTAAATCGCCCGCCCAACTGAAATCGCAGACACAGTCGGCAATGAAGTCAACTTGACCATTCCTTATCAGATTTATTGCCTCAGTGGGACTATTTGTATCGATCAGTTCTATCTCAATTTCCAAGTCTTCAGATATTTGACGAATCAAGTGCGGCAGAACACCCTGCAAATTTCCGGCATCATCGTAGTAGGCATATGGCTTCTGTTTTATCAGAATGGCAGTCTTAAGTTTCCTCTTCATTTCAAGATAATCTTTTTCCTGACGATTGAGTATCAAAGGAAATCCGCCTGTCCTAAGATATTTATCATTGAGGCGGTTTCTGATATTTGGCTGATCCATGAGCATTTCGTCCATGGCGATATTCATTGCAGCAAGC
Source organism: Selenomonadaceae bacterium (assembly GCA_017475745.1). Taxonomy (GTDB): domain Bacteria; phylum Bacillota; class Negativicutes; order Selenomonadales; family Selenomonadaceae; genus Quinella. Next base: position 2,606 of record JAFVEZ010000010.1, on the reverse strand, counting down.
AAGTCTTTGCGATCCGGTCTGACAAGGAGACGATAACTTTGGCGATCGAAAATAGAGGCGACATTTTTCTCTTTGTTCGGTTCGAGCATTGGTGCTATATAACCGTCAAGTTCACGACGATGAAAAGCCTCTTCCATATCGTAGAAAGTTGGAAAGTTGACAAGCTCATAAGTAAAACCCTCATCTTTGGCAACCTTCGGCAGAGATGGAAGTGGCGCATTTGCAGGGATTGTGCCTATCCTCATTCGTGGCTTGATGCTGCCGTCGTGAGTGATCAATTCCATAGGGTAACGTCCAATTACATGATCTGTTCTTATGACGTTTTGCAGACTGCGATAGTCACCAGGCATTGCAGGCAATACATCAATCATTCCACTTTGCAGCTTCTCGTTGCATTCCTGCCAAGTCAAGCACGGAATATACTCAAACTTCCAATCGCCGTATTTTGAGAGAAATTCCATATACTCATAGCCGTAGCCACGATAGTGACCGGCTCGGTCTTCTTCTAAAAATCCACTCTTGGGAATATAACCGACTCTCAACTTGGTTTCTGCTGATACGGTGCTAAATATTCCCAAAGTCAGCAATGTAATTAATATAAAGCGAACTGCTTGTCTCATAGTTCGTCCTCTCTTTTGCCGCAATCTATTTCTCACCCTGCTTGACAACGGCACGATCAATCTCAGTGCCATCGGGCAGGAAGCATTTCACCTCTATTTTATCCTCTGCAGCCTCTAACGTCAAGTAATTATCTGTTTCGGGTTGTGGTGCTTTTGCAACATCAAGTGCGTGATCAATCCAAAGACCAGGGTAACGGACGTCACCGGCGAGACCTGTCAAAATATACAGTGAACCATTTGGATTGTGCTCAAAATTGTAAATGTGCCCGCGGTCACGATAAGTGTGTAGGTGTGCGGTGAAAACAATATCGATCTTCAACTCGTCAAACAGAGGCATAAGCAGAGTACCAATATCGCTGAACCCTTCAAGGCGCTCAGGTCTGCCTTTAATCCGATATTGTAATACATCTTTGTGAATGAAGACAATCTTCCATTTCTTTGAAGTATTTGACATATCGCGTCTCAGCCATTCCTGTTGTGCGCGGATAAGCTCATCACCGGCACCAGAATTGATCGTGTTGAGTTCGTCCCACTGACTGTCAAGTATAGCAAAGTGAACATCACCATAATCAAAGGAATAATAACGCCTCTCAAATTTCTCATTGCCATTGCTTGGAACTTCAAAATATTTCAAATAGGCTTCAGGCAATCGAGTCTGCCACTGCCGATTATAACATTCGTGGTTGCCCATAATCGGCACAAAAGGTATTTTGTCAAGGAAGGTACTTGCACCTTCAAACCAAGCCTTCCATTGTGTCCAATCTTCACCATTGTCCACGATGTCGCCGACGTTGACAAAGAATGCAGCATCCTCATTACGACTATAAGCTGATTTGGCGACTTTACTCCAAACGCTGTAGTCAGCACATTGAGAGTCAGGGAAGATAAGTGCTTTGAAGGATTTGCCCTCTGTTGTCTTAAGATTGTGCCAAGCACTGCAATGATCACCATCAACAATTCGATATTGATAGCTCGTGCCTACATTGAGACCTTCAACTCGTGCTGAATATTGATTATTGATATGATCATCATCTGTGAAGGAACAGTCCAGAGCGGCGAAAGTATAAGTATTGTCTAAATCGTTGGCTTTGACCTCAACGGCAGGGTTCATCAAAATGTCATTGCTCTGCCACATAATACAGCGAGTCTCATTGGCATTGCTCGTGATGATCTGTCGCAGGTGATTGACTTCAAGATCGGCAATCTTGTCGGATTTGCCTGTCGTGCCATCGCCGTCTAATACTTCACCGCAACCACTGAAGATATTGCCGCTTGCAAGCAGAAAACCACTGCCTATCGCTGCCTTTATAAACTTTCTTCTGTTCATCATTCTTACGTTCATTGTCATCATCTCCTAAACAGATTGTAACAAAAAAATCCCAAAGTGGAAAGACTTTGACAAACTAAAAAACGCCGTTATTATAGACAATATTGATAATCTCCTTGATATATGCTATACTCAATTCATCAATTTAACATAATACGAGGTGATATCTTTGAAATTGAATTTATCAAAATCCTTAGCAGCATTTGAAGAGGCAAAAAAACTAATGCCAGGCGGTGTAAATTCTCCTGTAAGATCGTTCAGTAATGTTGACTGTAATCCGCCATTTATCTCTCACGCTGCAGGCTCTCATATCTTTGATATTGACGGAAATGAATATATTGACTACGTTGGCTCTTGGGGACCTATGATTGTCGGTCATGCTCACCCTCGTGTCGTCAAGGCTCTTCAAGAAGTTGCGGCTAAAGGCACGAGTTACGGAGCGCCGACCGGCTTGGAATCAAAACTCGCCAAGCTCGTGATGAAGATTTATCCTTCGATTGAAGTCATCAGAATGGTCAACAGCGGCACTGAAGCAACGATGAGCGCTCTTCGACTTGCAAGAGGCTTTACCAAGCGTGAGAAGATAGTCAAGTTCGTTGGCTGCTATCACGGACACAGTGACAGTCTTTTGGTAAGTGCAGGCAGCGGGCTTGCGACTT
>JAFVEZ010000009.1 GCA_017475745.1 Selenomonadaceae bacterium | reverse complement strand
GTCAAAACTGCTTCGTTGAGATAAAGTGCAGATGCAAATCGAAAATTTCCTTTGCTGATATTTATATCGCGAATTTTTCCTGCAAAGTAATAAATATCTTCAAAGAGTTTTTTATGAATATACGCAAGCGTTTTGAAAGTTCCTGCCAAAAAGTTTTTTAATTCTTCATTTTGCCAAAGTTTAATCGCTTTTTGTTTGCTGATCTTTTCTTCTATACGAGCAAGTTCAACAGGATTTTCAATTTCAAATTTATTTTTCAGCAAGATCTTCTCCTCCGAAATTTTTTGTAATTTTCTACCTTTGCTGGCATTATGAAGTTTTCAAAGATTTGACGGCATTATCGAACTCTTCACGGGTGACGCCGTAGTGATTGAGGCGTTTAAGGAAGTTCTTGGCATTTGCAAAGCCTATACCTAAGGCGGCGCCCAGTTTCATTCTCCGCTCAGAGGAATCAGCACTGCCATTGAGCTTGTATTGAATCATATCAGCATTACTAAAAGTCTGCGTCGGCTCAAAAGTGAGCGTACGAACCCTATTTAATGCCGTGCGGATTGCCTCAGGACTTGCCTGCTCAATTCCAATATCATCGTTGGCAGTGGCGTCGATCTTCGGTACAAAGGCGTGTTTGGCATTCGGAAAGCGCTTAGTAAGAAATTTACGTATCCGCTCACCTGCTGAGTCAGGATCAGTCAATATGATAATACCACGGCGCTTATAAGCTGCTTCAATGTCATTAAGAGTGTGCTTGTTGAGAGTAAAGCCGCCGGTTATAATGCAATCAGCCTCGACAGCCTTATTAATCGCGGCAACGTCCATCTTGCCCTCAACGACTAATACTTCCTGGATCATCGTATCACCTCTATTGATTCATTCATACTACCTGTCCGATAGCCTTGCAAGTCAAGTGAAACGTATTTGAAGCCGTATTCCTTGAATTTGCTGACAATCTCTTCACGAATGGCAGTCTGCATGAGCTTGTCAAAGTCCGAAGGCAGTATCTCAATTCTTGCAATTTTATCTCCATGGATACGAACCCGGAATTGCTTAAATCCTTTGCTACGAAGCAGTTCTTCAGCAGAATCAATCATATTGAGCTTATCTTCGGAGATGGTCTCACCGTAGACGAATCTTGAGGCAAGACAGGCAAATGATGGCTTGTCCCAAGTTGGCAATCCTAATTCTTTTGATAAATCGCGAATTTCCTGCTTGTAAAGCTCAACGTGACGAAGAGGACTCTTAATGTCCAGTTCGGCGATAGCCTGAAGACCAGGTCGGTAGTCGCCATTGTCGTCCATATTTGAACCTTCAGCAACAAAGGCGAGGTTATTCTTTGCCGCAATCTCCTTGATCTTCGTGAATAAAGTATGTTTACATAGATAGCAGCGATTTTTGGGATTATTGCGGAAACCGTCAATAGCGAGTTCATCGACATTGAAGATCACTTGACGGATATTTTCGGCCTTGCAAAATGCTGAGGACTCTTTAAGCTCACGTCTTGGGAACAAGTTTGATGATGCTGTGATTGCAATCGCTTTATCGCCAAGGACATCGTGAGCAGTCTTCAGCAAGAATGTTGAATCAACACCACTAGAGAAAGCCACAGCCACGCTGTCAAGTTCCTGCAAATAAGCTTTTAAATTCTCATACTTTTCATGTATAGATAACATTGTAAATCTCCTCACATTATTAAAGCTTTCTTCTCAAGTATATCATATATGTAATGTATATGCAACAAGTAAGCATAAATCAAAAAGACCTCATACCGAAGGCCTTTTATATATCAACTGATATTTAGTTCAATTTGGAGCGGGCAATGGGAATCGAACCCACCTCTAAAGCTTGGGAAGCTTCCATTCTACCGATGAACTATGCCCGCAATGTTAATTTACTGCTGAAGAAGATTGAGGACACTTGCACGATTTTGATTGTACATATTGGTTGCGTAGAGTGCAAGCTGCTCTTGAGTCTGTTGTGAACGCAGATTAGTGATCTCTCTTGCAATGTCAGTGTCGTTAAGATTGCTGAGGGCGTCTGTCTCATTCTCTTCTTGTGTCATGTAATTTTGAGCTTGAAACTCCAATCTTTGTTGCTGTGCTCCAATGGTTGTAACCTCGTCCAACGCTGCATCAAAAGCATTGTTCTCTTGAGCAGCACTTATCGTGTCGGCAGCGCCTTCTGCGGTCTCCAGAGCCGTATTCACTCTTTCAAGAGCACTTTGAATCGAATCGTTATCGTTAAGATCAATCGTCGAATTGCCTTCATCATCAGTCAATCCAAGGTCTCTTGAAGTCAAGGAACCTACATTGACATTCTCGTAGCCAGTGATGCCCGCAACAGTGATATTGCGTGAACCATCTAACAATCTCTGCCCGTTGTACTCAACTCTGGAATTGTCGTCAATCTGACGAATCATCTGATTGATATTTTCTTGCAGAGCAGAACGATCGGAAGCATTGTTACTATCATTGGCGGCATTAATCAAGTTTTCACGAATCGTAGAAAGCGTCTGTACCGTGTTATTCGCAGCACCGGAAGCCGTCTGCAGCATTGCATTGACGTTTTGTGTATTTTGTATTGATTGACCGGTACTTCTGATATTGTTACTCAAGCGCTGACTTATCGCATACTCGCTGGCACCTTGACTTGGCGAACTATATCTTGTACCTGTTGCTATTCTCTGTATACTATTCTGATTGCTACTTTGTATCCTGTTGAGATTATTCAAACCAGGGTTGACACCATTCATTCCAATCGGCATAACTATCACCCTTTCACAATAGTATCTTAAACACCTGCTTACTATAGATTAAGTATAGTCATTGCGGCCTTTGTTGTCAAGAGATTTTTTAACTTTTGAGCGCTTCAAGTTTATCTGCAGTGAATTGATACTTCTTTCCGCAGAATTGGCAACCAACTTCAGCGTGACCATCATCAATCAGACTTTGCAGGTCATCGCGTCCAAGGCTCATAAGTACTTCCTCAATACGCTCACGAGTGCAGTGGCAGTGGAAATGCAAATCTGTGGTTTCAAGGAAGTTGACCTCAAAACCTTCAAGAATCTTCGTGATGATTCCGTTAGCATTAAGACCTTCAGAGATTAAACTGGTAACTGATCCGACCGCGCAAAGATTACTCTCAATTCGATTTAAAACATCTTCGCTCGCATTTGGTAGTGGCTGGACAAAGAAACCACCCGCTGCCTTAATACTCAAATCAGTATCAACCAATACACCTAATCCGATACTAGATGGCGTCTGCTCAGAAATGTACAGATAGTTCGTCAAGTCCTCCGCAATCTCACCGGTGACGAGTTCTGCACTGCCAATAATGTTCTTCTTGAGTCCTGTGAAGCGCGTGACGCTGATTAAGCCGTTTTGACCGACGCCACCCGCAACGTCAATCTTGCCCTTGGCGTTAAGCGGTAAATCAACATGTGGATTGTCAACATAACCGCGCGCGTAACCTTCCGGCACAGCATCGGCAACTATCTTGCCAAGCGGACCATTGCCTTGAATTTTAACAGTAATAGCTTCCTCATTCTTGAGATTAGCGGCAAGCAACAAGGCCCCAGTCATTGTCCTGCCCAGTGCTGCCGCTGCGACTGGATAACAATCATGGCGCTTAACCGCTTCACCGACAAGATCGGTAGTCACTGCCGCGAATATCCTTACATCTTCTGCCGTTGCTTTGACTAAATGATCTTTCATAATATCACTGCCTTTAACATATGATTTCTTAATGACATATGCGATTATAGCACAAATCAAATCTTTGTAAAGGCCGACAATACTTCTGATTATAATTCTACTTGCCATTTTGATAAATTAGTGAGATAATAGTATCACTTTTGCCATTATGGCAGATATTAAAGTTTCTTGGTGATGCAGTATGAATAATAGAGAACTCGCAAAGAATATTTTAGATATAGTTGGTGCTGAAAATATCGTCAATGCTTACAACTGTATGACACGGCTTCGTCTTCAGCTTGCTTCCAAGGATACAACCGTTGATGATAAACTCAAGGCACTTGACGGCGTACTTGGATTGAATTACTCAGATAACGAGTTGCAGATAATTTTGGGACCCGGCAAGGCTACTAACGTGGCGAATGAAGTGAAGAATCTCCTACCCAACAAGCCGCAAATAGGCGACGGCAAGGCTCTTCGTGAGGAACTCAAGGCAAAGAACGCTACGCCAGCGAAACTATTCCTCAAGAAGATTGCAGGTATATTTGTACCGCTGATTCCAGGTTTCATTGCCTGCGGACTGATAACCGGCTGTGTCGGACTTGCAATTAAAATCAATCCGGAGCTTGCCAATCTGCCAACGGTCAAGCTCTTGATGATTGCTGGCAATACAGTCTTTTGGGGAATGAATCTCTTTGTAGGTTTTAATGCTTCTAAGGTCTTCGGCGGAACACCGATACTCGGTGGAATACTTGCGGCACTGATAACTCACCCTGGACTTGCTGAAATCACTATGAATGGCGAAAATCTTATGCCTGGGCGTGGTGGCGTCATCAGTGTTGTCTTAGTGGCTGCCCTTGCCGCTTGGATTGAACGTAAACTTCATGAACTCATTCCTGAGATGTTTGACTTGTTCTTGACACCGCTGATAACCTTTCTGATTGCAGGCGCGGCGGCAATATTCATATTGCAACCGATTGGCGGCACGGTATCAGAGACAATAGGCAGTACCGCGACAAATGCAATACAATCCGGAGGAGCCATTGTAGGTTTTATCTTGGCAGGATTTTGGCTACCATTGGTGATGTTTGGTGTACACCAAGCTATGACGCCGATACACGTGGATTTAATCAGTCAATACGGCGTGACGATACTGCTGCCGATACTTGCAATGGCAGGTGCAGGACAAGTCGGCGCATCGATTGCTGTCTACTTCAAAACCAAGAATAAATTCCTCAAAAAGACCATAGCTTCCGCTCTGCCGGTTGGAATAATGGGTGTCGGTGAGCCGTTGATCTACGGTGTGACCTTCCCACTTGGCAAGCCCTTCATTGCAGCTTGTATCGGTGGATCATTCGGCGGTGCAGTGCAGGCAAACTTCATGGTCGGTGCAGCAACTTTGGGAATCAGTGGTTTACCTCTCGCTGCGACTACCAACAATATCGCTGTATACTTTGTAGGATTAATCACAGCCTATATCGTCGGCTTTGCGGCCACTTGGATTATTGGCTTTGATGATCCCGAATAAATCATAACCAAATGGAATAACTATTATAGAAATAAAGTATTTTTCTTTTGTATTGCAGATGACTATAATATATAGGATTATTTATTGATTTTACGAGGTGATTTAATTTATGGGACATCCAGTAACCACAAATCCGTTTATCATCATGCTCATCAACATGACGGTTGTGTTCATTGTATTGGTATCATTGAGCTTTTTAATCAGATTGATTCATTATGTAGATCCGACTGCGAAGAAAGAGGAAAAAGCGGCAGAAGCTCCGGCAGTTCCGGCACCTGCACCAGCTCCGGCGGTTTCACAGGCGCCTATCATTGAAGAAGGCATACCTGAAGAGACCATTGCCGTTATCTTCGCCGCCATTGCAGGCTATGGATACACCACAGGTCAAGTACATGCGATTCGTCCTATTTATAACAAGACTTGGGAACATTCCGGACGCTATCATCAAGATTTTTGATTTGTAAATCGTAAATATGAATTGAGGTTTAAATATGGAATTGTTTAATGCTTTTGCAGTGTCGCTGCAATCCGTCTGGAATGATAGCGGGTTCTCGGCATTTACATGGGGACACGGCGTCATGATAGCCGTTGGTCTTTTGTTGCTTTATATGGCTTTCGTCAAGGAATTTGAGCCACTCCTGTTGGGTCCGATCGCTTTTGGCTGTATACTTGCCAACATTCCGCGTACAGGTTTCTTTGATGAGATGGGCGTCATGCTCGCCATCAACTATGGTATCACAAATGAGATATTTCCGCCGCTGATCTTCTTGGGTATAGGTGCAATGACTGACTTCAGCCCGCTGCTTGCCCGTCCTTCAACACTTCTACTCGGTGCGGCAGCACAAATAGGCGTATTCGTCGCGTTGATGGGTGCAATGCTGGTTGGTTTCGATGTTAAAGAAGCTGCAGCAATCGGCATTATCGGCGGTGCTGACGGTCCTACTTCGATATATCTGTCAATGAAACTGGCACCTCACCTTCTCGGTGCAATCGCCGTCGCAGCATATTCTTATATGTCACTCGTTCCGCTGATCCAGCCTCCGATTATGAAAGCTATGACTACATTAGAAGAACGTCAAATTGAGATGAAGGAACTCAGACCTGTTACGAAGTTTGAGCGCGTAGTATTCCCGATCGTCGCAACAATCTTCATCAGTCTTCTGCTTCCTCCGATTGCTGCATTGCTGGGCTGCTTAATGCTTGGCAATCTCTTCCGTGAATCCGGTGTTACTGACAGACTCTCCGATACAGCACAGAACTCTCTGATTAATATCGTGACTATCTTCCTTGGAACCGGAACAGGCATGACAATGAGTGCTGAGAGCTTCTTGAGAGCTGATACCCTGCTGATTATCGGTCTCGGTCTCGTTGCTTTCATGGGCGGCACTGCCGGCGGCCTTCTCTTTGGTAAGTTGATGTGCAAGATGACGGGCGGTGCAATCAATCCGCTGATTGGTTCAGCAGGTGTCTCTGCTGTTCCTATGGCGGCACGTGTCAGCCAAGTTGTCGGCATGCAGGCAAAACCTGGCAACTTCCTGCTCATGCATGCAATGGGTCCGAATGTTGCAGGTGTTATCGGTACAGCTGTAGCTGCTGGCACAATGCTTGCAATGCTTAAGTAAATATCTTCAAGATTTGAATAAATATCATTTGCACCTTAAGTCTTGCTTTTGAGTTGAGATTTGAGGTGCATTTTTGTTGACTTCTTACCAATCAATTACGTCTACGACAAATTAAGACAACGGAACGTTTGCCTTCAAAACATCATTACCACCTGTTTAAGGCAAACTAATAGCCGCTTGTCAGTCACTACTCTGACAGGCGGCCTTTATTCAATACTTTTTAGAACTGTCAAGTTGTTGCAGTTCAAGGTACTAATACCATTATTTCATGAAGTCATAGAAATCTGCTGGATATATTTCTAAAAATTTCATATTATATGCTAATCCAAATGCTATTTCTGCCGCTGGTGCAAATGCACCGTCTTTCGCTCTTGATACCTCAGTACTATCCCACCATTTACCAGCAATACCTTTCAAAGTACCGTCATTAATTCTATAAATAATCCCTCTAGCCCAGTCATAGTTAAATCTTTCACGATATCTGCCGTTAATAGCTGTTGCGTCTCTATCGGCATCTGGAACTGAGACACAATCTATGGCTATTATATATCTTGGTGGCTTATACCACTCTACATTCAAGGACTTTTTATCGACATATCTGCCTATTCCTTGATGGCCATCAAAGAATATGTAATTCCTGTCACCACCAAGATACTTAGGATAATCAGCAAATGCAGTGGTTGCACCAATTAACATTATGCTCAACAGCATGATTAATGATACTAAATTCTTCATTGACCTAATCTCCTATATTTTAGTAAAGTCCAGCAACAATGTTTATCATTTGCGCCGTAAGATCTCGCCATTTAGGGCTGGTAATGTAAGGCGCCGTTTTTTCTTGCACTACTTTTGCCATTGTGCTACAATACTTTTGCGAGGTGAGTGCAATGAAGACCTTCTGTTTTAAACTCTACCAGTCAGAGCGAAATGACAAACTACATAAGCAGATTAATGCTGCAGGTTTGATATACAACCATTGCATTGCCCTTCATAAGCGCTACTACAAGATTTTTCACAAAACTTTAAACACCAACAAATTGAAAGTACATTTGACTAAATTGAAAAAAATATTGAAGTTTAGCTATTTGTTAGAAATTGGCTCACAGGCTGTTCAAGATGTGGCTGAAAGAATCGGCAGAGCCTATGAACTTTTCTTCAGAAATGTAAGGAGAAAAATCAGAAGCTCGCCACCTGGCTTCAAAAAAGTTAGAAGATACAAGTCTTTTACATTGAAACAAGCAGGCTGGAAACTGGACGAATCAACCTACACTTTGACAATCAGCGGTCAAAATTACAGATACTTTCAATCGCGAATGATAAGTGGGAAAATCAAGACAGTGACAATCAAGCGCGACAGTTTAGGTGATATTTACGTTTACTTTGTCACAGACGCCAAGGATTTTGAAGTTGTAGAACGAACAGGTAAAAGCGTCGGTTACGACTTTGGACTCAAGAAATTCCTCACAGCGTCAGACGGATTAGATGTAACAAGTCCGCTGTTCTTCGC
>JAFVEZ010000008.1 GCA_017475745.1 Selenomonadaceae bacterium | reverse complement strand
CTCAATGCTAATTTTAGCAAACATTCCAGGCTTTAAGATATTATCAGGATTGTCAAAAAGTGCGCGGAGAGTAAGAGTGCCGGTGTTAGCCTCAAGAGAGCTGTCAACTTCAGCAAATCTGCCGTCATAAGGATAAACGGTATCATCAGCAAGATTCAAAGTTATAATCGGTCTTGAAGAATTAGTTTGATTAGCTCTTTGTTCAGCTCTCTCCTGCCTCGCCTCTGCATTCATAAATTTTAAGTACTCGCTTTCTGAAATACTGAACTGCACAAAGATAGGATCAACTGAGCCAATAGTCACAAGAGTCGTGTTGCCAGGATTGACATAAGTACCTATCGGAATGTCATCAATGGCAAGTCGCCCTGACATTGGTGCGTAAACAATAGTATCAACCAAATCTTCTTGAGCCTTAATCAACATTGCTTCATTGGCTGCCACGTCCGCGCTAAGTGCATTACAATTTGCTCGCTGATTGCTTAGAATTTGCTCTGAAATTGCACCAGCATCGAATAATCTTTCATCGCGATCTAATTCCGTAAGCGCATTATTTAAGTTAGTTTGTGCTTTGGCAAGTTGCGCCTGAGCTTGAAGAATGGCGGCTTCATACTGTCGAGAATCAATTTTGTAAAGTGCTTGACCTTCAGTTACAGTTTGACCACCGTGAATGCATTTTTCAACAATCTTGCCTGCAATTTTAGACTGAACTTTCACCTCGCCCTTGCCTATCACTTCGCCACTGTATTTATAAGTAATGGGAACGTCTGTTTGAATTACTTTCATAATTTTAACTTTGCTTGCACTGATTTGCTGAACGGATTGATTTTGTCCACAACCGGAAAATATAACTGTTATAATAAAAAAAATCGTTATAAGAAAAATTTTATTGTAGTATAGTAACATTGTTCGTACCCCTAATCAAGATATTTAAATCATTTTATTATATTTGTTACAGCCAACATGTAAATTTTTCTTTACCGATAAAGTTGTCAATTTTGGCACTGGAGTGCTATGAATAATCTTGGTTATTATTTTGGTAAATATGGTATCAAGAAAGATTCGATTGAAGCCTATGAATGGGAAAAGCGTTATGAAGAGCGTTTTGGAATGAAATGATTCATTGAGATTTAATCTCTAATATATTAGGTTTGAAATCAATATATTGCTTTTCAAAATCCTCATAATTATAAGGATCGACATTTTCACGATAATGCCATTCGAGTAACATTTGATTATCGACCAGTGCTTCAAGAGCATTTTCAAAGGGTTTTAAAATTCTAATACGCCAGCCACCTTTGCCACCTTGCTTAGTATAAATTTTTCCTTGACCATTTACTTGAGTAATTTCTTCATCAACTGACAAATCTTCGTATTTATACTAAACACTGATCAGAATTCCACATATCGTTAAAAAAGTAATATAATAATTTGGGTGATGAATATGAGTAGTAGATATAAATTTTCAAATGAGGAAATAGAGAAAAATCAAAACCATCGATTGAACCGGTGGTTTTGATTGATTGTCGCCGAATAGGCAAGATAAAACCCCCAGTTCAACTGGGGGATATGAAAAATTCTTATAGTTAATAAAAACCTCCTGTGTTACAATAAGTATGCCTGACAAGCACACTGTAACGAAGGAGGTTTTATTATTGAGTGATATGCAAAGTTTATCACATAGTAAGTGGAGATGTAAATACCATATCGTCTTTGCTCCAAAGTATCGTAGACAAGTAATTTATCGACAGTTGCGAGTTGATATTGGTAAAATACTTAGAACCCTGTGCGAGAGGAAAAAGGTAGAAATAATCGAAGCTGAGTGTTGTCCGGATCATATCCATATGTTGGTGTCTATTCCACCGTACATGAGTGTTGCAGGGTTTATGGGATATTTGAAGAGTAAAAGCAGTCTAATAAGTGTGATTGACAGATCATTCAGTGCACCCTTTAGGGTGCTACCACAGGACTTGCAAAAAATTAAAATCCGTGACCATATTTTGACTAACAGAAATTTGAAAACCATTATATTTTGTGTATAAATGTAGTATAGTATACTATAAATAGTTTAGCACCATTTAACATGGTGTAACAAAATTTATTAAAATAATTTATAGTGCACTGATTGGTTGTATTCCATGAAACTATCAAGTTTAAATCCTCCATCAAGCGATATGATCCAGCTTATAAATATTGACTGTCGATTTGTAAAAGACTTGCTGCCACTCTTCTTGTGGAATGAAGGCCTTGACAAATTCAATATAGTCGCTGAGATTTGCAAGCGGCCAATCGGTTCCGAACATTATCCGCTTGTAATCATTGAGATATTCCAGCCAGCCGCGCATTTGCTCAATATAAAACCTCTTCTTTTTAAGGAACTGCTCCATGTTAGGTATCTTCTGTTCGAGCATACCAGAAAGATCAGCGGCTACGTTGGGATTCTTTGACAATACCGCAACGGCATCTGCAATCCAAGGCTCACCTAAGTGGCACATGACAAACTGTACAGCAGGGAACTTCGCCGCAGCTTCGTCAATGACCATCGGGTGGCTGTACTTCAGATAGGCGCCGCTCATTGCCGTCAGACCGGTATGAACAGCAACAGGCTTGTTGTACTTTACAGCGAGTTTATAAAGTGGCGACAGACTGTCATCTGAAACGTAGAAATGCAAATATCCAGGATAGAGCTTGATTCCAACACATTCGCGACGTTGAAGATTCTGTTCTATCTTGAAGAGGTTATCCTTCCAATCTCCGCTGTTGCTGACGATTGTGTCCAGACCAATACAGTAGCTCAAGAATTTAGGATAGATGTGATCCTCAACATTGAGTGTACGATTGCCCATAACGATACCATGAACAATGCCAAGGTCCTTGTAGCAACCTGCAAGGTGAGCAGCATTATTTTGATGTCCGGCAGCAATGGCAATCGCGTCGAAGTAACTTTCCTTGGCAAAGTGTAAATGTGCATCTATAATCTTTAAATCTTCCAATGTATTCACGATCCAATATTGACAAAATTCTTCAGTACTTGAAGTCCTACATCACCAGATTTCTCAGGGTGAAACTGTGTCGCGTAGATGTTATCATTTGCAACTGCCGCAGTCAAGGTCTCTCCATACTCCGTTGTCGCTGTTATGAGACTGCGATCTTCCGGCACTGCATGATAGCTGTGAACAAAGTAGAAGTAAGGCTTATCCTGCAATCCGTCAAATAAATTGCTCTGCGCCAATACAGAGTTCCAGCCCATGTGAGGTATCTTTAACTGAGGTGCGTTGATACGCTTGACCATACCTTTGAAGACACCGAGACCTTTAACATTCGGTGATTCCTCACTGCCCTCAAACAATATCTGCAATCCAACACATATTCCAAGCAGAGGTTTTCTGTTATCAATTTGTTCCAATATGACTGGAATCAATCCTGTCGCTTCTAAATTCTTCATACAGTCGCCGAAGGCACCAACGCCAGGCAAAACAAGTTTATCGGCCATCTTTAAATCTTCAGCTTCACCGGTAACCTGCACATCTTCGCCTATAGATGCAAAGGCCTTCTCTACGCTGAAGAGATTGCCAACACCATAATCAATAACTGCAATCATATTACTGCTCCTCAATATTACTTATGCAAATCCGCAATGACTTGATCTATCTTTTCAAGTACTCTTTGAGGTGATATTCTCTTTGAACATTCAAATCTCCTGTTGGTATTCTCATAGCGTTTGCAGTTGTAACACTCTGCCAAATCAACTCTCAAATCATTAAAACAACCATGGCAGACCATATTGTTGATAACTCTATAGGGATTTTCAAACTCTGCCCAAGGTTCTGAGATGCCGCTAATCATGATAACTGGAATATCTAAAGACCAAGCAACCCAAGATAAACCGCTGCCTACACCAATGAAGAAATCAGCATAAGCAAGCATATTTACACGATTCATCAAAGGAATATCACCTGTAAAATCTTCAGCACCAGCAGGCATTGTGACAGTATTTCCGTAATTTGTACACTCACGCTCTTTGTCAATACAAAGAACGCGATAACCGCGCTGCTTGAGATAGTTAATCACAATATCCCAACCGCCCGGATACATCCAACTTTTAGCAGTTGTTGAAGCTTGAACTGCAATACAAACATAAGGTTCTTTAATCGTTCGTTCTTGAGTAGGTTTAAATACCACCTTACCAACTTTGCCGATTTTAGAATCTGCCAAGATAGTACGGCCAATATCGACCAAAGGCAAAGCTCTTGAATCCCAGTTTGCAGCAATCGGAACATTGATACAAGCCGCCATATAGTAAGTGGCATAAGTGTCATAAGGTAAAGTATCAGTTTGTTCAATATGCGGATAGTAGGTGCCGACCAGCTCTTTCAAGTATGGTGGAACGGTACAAGAAATCCTGCAATCATAAGCCTTTTGAAATGTGTCCATATATGGAAACAGCGTTATATTATCGCCTAGTGCTTGATGAAATATAAAGTGTACTCTTTGCCCGCGCGGATTGAATTTATAATCAAACAGAACATTGCCATTTTGTGATATGGTCACATGCCAATGTACAAACAACTTCTCAGCAGAGATCAAAGTAGTATTTTCTATTTCCTCATCAAACAGACCAACATCATTATAATAATCTCTAACTTTAATATGGTATTTATTGCCTGCAGGTATCTCCAAGCGCAGACCAAAGTTAAAATCCATAGATATTCCAGGAATATTAATCTTGCCTATGATTGGACTATTTGTGAGATTGTTAGAATGGAAGTATGACAGAATTTTGGCAAGTATATCTTTAGGAATGTGTGTCAAGCTGGGACCATAGAAGAATCGCACCGGATATTTATAAGGATTATTGATAGACTGTGGTTGAGCAGGTGCTTGCTGCGCTTGTTCAGGTGTTGTTTGCTGAAGTGGCGCTTTAGAATCTTGTATGCTTGGCGACTGATTAGGATTTAATTCTTTAGATTTGTTGGAAGGTTTACTCTTGGGTTTTGAATGTTTCTTTGACATTGTTTTAAATAACTCCTTTGGTTGAAGGTATATCTTTCATTCGAGGATCATTCTCCACGGCGATTCTCAGCGCATGACCCAGAGCTTTGAAGATAGCCTCTACTTTGTGATGTGAATTTTTGCCATATAATATTTTGACATGAAGAGTAATACCAGCGTTGAAAGCAAAGGCACGTAGGAACTCTTCAGTCAGTTCGGTATCGTAGTTTCCAATCATAGGCGCAACAACACCATCATCATAAACCAGATAAGATCGACCGCTAATGTCCAGTGATACAAAGGCGAGAGACTCATCCATTGGCAGATAGAACGTGCCGTAACGATTAATTCCTCTCTTATCACCAAGCGCCTGTTTGATAGCTGTTCCCAAGGCAATACCAATATCCTCAACGCTGTGGTGTCCGTCGACTTCAATGTCACCATCACATTCAACATCGAGGTCAAGTCTGCTATGTGAAGCAAAGAGGGTAAGCATGTGATCGAAGAAGCCAATTCCAGTATTGATATTGCTGACACCCTCTCCGTCAAGATTTACTGAGATATTTATACTTGTCTCCTTGGTTGAGCGTTGAATCTGTGCCTTTCTCAATATTTATCACCTCTTATGATTAACAATTACCGCTTATAAAGAGATATATCTGCACTGCGATTAAGATGAGATTAAATAACCGCGGTGGTGTACAAAATAAATCATTCTAAAGAATATCACGAGTGTAACAAATGTTCCCACAAAGATAATGATTGCCATTGGAAGAGCATTGTCACTGCCGCCGATACCAACAAGCGGAGCAATCAACCCGCTGGAGAACATTGAAGAGAAACCAAATACCGCAGAAGCAGCTCCAGCTTCTTTGGCGTGATATCTCATTGACAATGAGAAACTTGCAGCACCGAATACCGGAATAGTAGAAACAAAGATAATTAGACTCACTATCGTAAAACCAATCGGCATATGAAAGATAATACACAACATAAATATAATGCTGCCAACGAGAGCTTGAATGACAGCCCAAATCATCATCTTAATATCGGCAACTCTACCTGCCAAGCGAATAGGAATCAAACCGGAAAGTGACATACAAACACCAAGACCGCCAAAGATAAAGCTATACATTTGCGGTGAGACGTGGTAAATATTCTGGAATAGGAATGGCGAGCCGGCAATATAGGCAAAGAACGCTGCAAATATAGTAAATTGTATCAGACAATGCCCAAAGAAGTACTTGTCATTCAAGAGAGAACCAAATACCTTGAAACTCGAATATATATCTTTCATGCGAAATTCGTTAGGCAATGTCTCATTGATAGCCATTGAAGACAAAATCAATAGTAGGCCAATACCTGCAAGAGTAACAAAGATACCGCGCCAATGAGTAAATAGCAAAATTTGTCCGCCAATTACTGGAGCCAAAATCGGAGCAAGCCCATTGACCAACATGAGCAGTGAGATAAATTTAGTCAGTTCAGCACCTTTATAAATATCTCTAGCAATAGCGCGGGCAATGACAATTCCAAATGATCCACTTAAACCTTGAATGAATCTAAACGCCAAGAAATGTACAATATCATCAGAGAAGATACAGCCGAAGGTTGATAGTGTGAAAAATACCATACCCGCTACAAGAGGATACTTCCTGCCGAAGCGATCACTTATTGGGCCGGCGAACAACTGGCCTATTGCCATTCCAACCAGTGTCATTGTAAGCGTCATTTGGATTATTGAGGTACTTGCATCAAATTCTTCGTTCATTGTTGGAAGTGCCGGTAAGTACATGTCTGTAGCAAGTGGAGCCAATGCAGCGAGAAATCCAAGGAGTATGGCAAGATGTATCTTATTTATTTGATTCTCTTGAGTCACAAAATCACCTTCTTAATGATAGCAAATATTAAACAACAGACAGCAGATAGTAAATTTAACTACCTGCCGTCCGCTTAACTACTAACTGTCAGTCTCATTTATTAGTCTTCATTCGGTTGATTGCACTGAAGAGGGCGCGGATTGAGGCATTGATAATATCGGTATCCATACCGGCACCCCAAGTGATTTTGCCATCTTCGCCGGTGATACTGATATACGCGATTGCGCGTGCTGATTGACCAATCTCAAGAGCATGCTCATTATAGGTGAGGTCGTGATACTTGATGTTGAGATTCTTCTGAAGAGCGTTACTGATTGCGTCCAGTCTGCCGTTGCCGTGCGCTTCATAGGTGATATGCTTGCCGTCGATTTCCAGCTCAACATTGCCCTTGCGCGTTCCGTCAGGTTCTTTCTTGAGAAGGAAGTCAACCAATTTGTAAGGTGTCTCGACATTGACATACTCATCATGGAAGATTTGATAAATCTCATCGGCAAGAAGTTCTTTGTGCTTTTGATCTGAAACACGTTTGACGCAGTAACCGAAGTCTTCGCGCATCTTCTTGGGCATTTCGATTCCATAACGCTGCTCCATGACATAGCCAACGCCGCCCTTGCCACTCTGTGAGTTGATTCTGATAACGTCACCGTCATAGGTTCTGCCGACATCGTGAGGATCAATCGGAAGATAAGGTACAGTCCAGCGATCTGGATTCTTCTCATCGCGCCAGTGCATGCCTTTGGCGATTGCATCTTGATGACTACCGCTGAATGCCGTGAAGACAAGCGCTCCTGCATATGGCTGGCGATCGTGGACTCTCATTCTAGTCACGCGCTCATACATTTCGACAAGTTCCGGCATATTTGAAAAATCAAGCTGTGGATTGACACCAAGTGCAAACATATTCATTGCGATTGTCACAATATCAACATTGCCAGTGCGCTCACCATTGCCAAAGAGGGTACCTTCAATTCTGTCCGCTCCGGCAAGAAGACCTAGTTCGGAATCAGCAACACCGCAACCTCTGTCATTGTGTGGGTGTAAACTCAATATAACTTTGTCACGATATTTGAGGTATTTGTTGATGTAAGCCACCTGCATGGCATAGACATGTGGCATCGACATCTCAACTGTGACAGGAATATTTATAATCGGATTGCGATCAATGACCGGCTCCCAAACGTCCAAGACAGCATTGCAGACCTCAAGAGCATACTCCGGTTCAGTTCCGGTGAAGCTCTCAGGTGAATACTCAAAACGATAATCAGCGCCGGCTTCTCTCGTCAAGTCAAGCAAAAGTTGAGCGCCGTCCGTTGCAATCTTCTTGATCTCGTCTTTGCTCATTCTGAAGACCTGCTCACGCTGGGCAACAGAAGTTGAGTTGTAGACGTGAACAATGACATTCTTGGTATTCTTGATACCGGAAAGTGCATCAAAGGTTTTCTTAATGATGTGTTCTCTTGCCTGTGTGAGGACTTGGACAGTCACATCATCTGGAATCAAATCTTCTTCAATCAGTTTTCGCAGTAGTGCATATTCAGTATCGGACGCCGCCGGAAAGCCGACTTCTATCTCTTTGAAGCCAACCTTAATAAGAGTTTTGTAAAATTCTATCTTCTCGTCGAGTGACATTGGAATTATAAGAGATTGGTTACCATCGCGCAGGTCTACGCTGCACCAAATGGGCGCCTTCTCCGGATACTCTTTATTTACCCAGTCCAAAATAATTTCAGGCGGCATATAGTAACCTTTACGATATTTTGTATAACTTTTCATAATGCACCTCAATAAATTAGGATAATGAGTAATTTTATCACAGGTATTTCATTTTTGCAAGCAGGAAATTTTGTCTCACCTAGTTATCGAATCATTTTAGTAGACTTTTAGTAGCTTGAGATAATTGTATACATTCTCCTGTGTTACATTTCAAAGGTTGATTTATCAATGCAATTCTGATACAATAAGTTATGGTCAACCTTGGCGGCAATGCACGCCATATCACAACCGCCTTTGCGGTAGTTCGAGGTGTTATTATTTTGGAATTATTGGAACGTCTCTTTAAAATCAGTGAAAAGGGTACTACTGTTCGCACTGAGTTGATTGCTGGTCTCACAACATTTATTGCGATGTCTTATATCGTATTTGTTAATCCAAATATCCTCGCTGATGCAGGTATTCCTAAAGAAGCCGCGATTGCTTCAACGATTTGGATTGCCGCTCTCGCTTCGCTGGTGATGGGTGTAGTTGCAAACTATCCTGTCGCTCTTGCACCGGGTATGGGTCTCAATGCCTTCTTTGCCTACTACGTCTGCGGTGTTTTAGGCCTTCATTGGACGGTTGCTCTCGGTGCGGTCTTCTTCTCCGGTATATTGTTTTTGATTTTAACAATCGGCGGCATTCGTCAGGCAATCATTAACTCTGTACCACAAAACTTGAAGTATGCGATCGGCGTTGGAATTGGACTCTTTATCTCTTTCATTGGTCTTAAAGGCACAGGTATTATTATATCTGATCCTGCTACATTCATAACGCTTGGTCACGTTGGTGATCCAACGACTTTGCTTGCTCTCTTTGGTCTCCTGTTGACAGGTGCATTAATCGCTCTCAACATTCAAGGTGCAATCTTAATCGGAATTATTCTCACAACAATCCTCTCAATGATGTTAGGTCTTTCGCCGACACCATCAAGCTTTGGAGATATTTTGAGTACTTCGTTGCCGAGCTTAGGTGCGACTTTTGGTGAGCTAGATATTGCCGGCGCTTGGAATTACGGTATAGTTTCAATAATCTTCACTTTCACTGTCGTTGAGCTCTTCGATAACATGGGCACGCTGATTGGTTTGACACAGAAGGCTAATCTCATTGATAAAGACGGTCATATCGAAAATCTTGACAAGGCACTGACGACAGATGCAGTTGGAACGATTGCAAGCTCTATATTTGGCACGTCAACTGTTACGTCCTATATCGAGAGTGCAGCAGGCATTGCTGCCGGCGGAAAGACGGGTTTGACTGCGGTGACAGTTGCAGTGATGTTCCTAGTGTCGTTGCTCTTTGCTCCGTTGATTGGTCTTGTTCCTGCATTTGCCACCTCTCCAGCATTGATTTTGGTCGGTGCTATGATGATGAATGGCATCAAGCAGGTCAACTTTGAAGACTTTACTGACGGATTTCCTGCTTTTTTGACAATCATAATGATGCCTATGACTTCAAGTATCGCCAATGGCTTCGCCTTCGGTTTTGTGAGCTATGTCTTCATGAAGACTGTTGGCAACAAGGTAAAAGAAATCCACCCGGTAATGTGGGTGGTTAGTATAGCGTTTCTTATAAACCTCTTCATGAGGTCTTGAAGCTCTCTACATTAGGAACAATTCCTGCTGGGCGCTCTCGTTCATTCCGTTGAGACAACCATGTCCGCGGAGTATCTCTATATTGGTTTTGCTGAGTTTTGCTCGACTCTTGAGGTCCTCAATAGAAGTGAACTCACCGGCTTGACGCATCTCAACTATATTCTTTGCTGCCACTTCTCCAAGCCCTTTGAGGGTTGACAGAGGTGGCAGTAAGTCGTTCTCATCAATCTTGAACCTCGAAGCAGCGGATTTATAAAGGTCTACTCTCTTTACACCATAACCGCGAAGGAACATCTCATGAGCCACTTGTAACATTGTCAGCTTGGCAGTCTCTTTAACATCAAGTTTGGGTTTGCTCTCAAGCTCTCTAATCATTCGCATGACTTCGCCGTCACCATTAACTATCTCATCAGAATCAAACTCATCGCCGCGGCTTGTGAAGTAAGCGGCATAGAAGGCAAGCGGATAGTGAACTTTAAACCAAGCAATCCTAAATGCCATCATGACATAAGCCGTCGCGTGAGCCTTTGGGAATAGATACTTGATCTTACGACAAGACTCAATATACCATTCCGGCACCTCATGTTTGCGAAGCTCGTCGGCGACCTCATCGGCAATACCTCTGCCCTTGCGGACACCTTCCATTGTCTTGAAGGACAACAGTGGGTCAACGCCTTTGTAAATCAGATAAGTCATAATATCGTCACGTGCGCTTATTGCGTTCTTGAGGGTACAAGTTCCAGCCTTAATAAGCTCTTGAGCATTGCCGAGCCAGACATCAGTGCCATGACTGAAACCAGATATTCGGACGAGGTCGCTAAAGCAGTTCGGCTTAGTGTCATCAATCATCTGTCGAGTGAACGCAGTTCTAAACTCCGGTATGCCGTAGGTTGCAGTCTTGGAGCCAAGCTTACCGGCATCGACGCCGATTGCTTCAGTGTTGGCGAACAGCGACATTGTCTCTTTGTCGTCGAACGGTATATCGTAAAGATTTACACCGGTCAAATCTTCCAACATCTTGAGAACGGTAGGATCATCATGTCCGAGTATGTCAAGCTTGACGAGACGTTCGGTGATTGAGTGGTAGTCAAAATGTGTTGTGATTATCTTTGAGTCTTTATCATCTGCCGGTCGTTGAAGCGGCGTGAAGTAGTGAACGTCCATATCACGCGGCACAACCATCATGCCCGCAGGGTGCTGTCCTGTGGTCTTCTTGACACCTTGGCAGTGCTTGGCAACTTGACTCACAAAGGCACCTTGCTTGTGAAGATCGTGCTCTTCGTAGTACTTTTTAACAAGCCCGAAGGCAGTCTTGTCCGCAACGGTTGAGATTGTTCCAGCGCGGTAGACATTGTACTTGCCGAAGAGAATCTCAGTATACTTGTGAGCCTTTGATTGATACTCACCGCTGAAGTTGAGGTCAATATCAGGCACCTTGTCACCATCGAAGCCCAAGAAAACCGCAAACGGTATATCGTGTCCGTCCTTTTGCATTGTAGTGCCACATTCGGGACAGACTTTATCGGGCAGGTCATAGCCACAGTTGACGGTTCCGTCCGTAATGAACTCACTGTGCCTGCACTTTGGACAATGCCAATGTGGCGGCAGAGGATTGACCTCAGTGATACCAAGCATTGTCGCAACAAAGCTGGAGCCGACACTACCACGCGAGCCGACTATATAACCGTCGGCGTTGGACTTCTTGACAAGGCGTTCTGCTATCATATAGAGCGCTGCAAATCCATGCCCGATTATCGGTTTGATCTCCTGCTCAAGTCTTGCACTTACAATCTCCGGCAATGTGTCACCATAAATACTCCGCGCCTTTTGATATGAAGTTGATTTGAGTTCCTCTTCGGCACCATCTAACTTCGGTGAGTAGAGTTGCTCTGGTATCGGGCGCAGGACTTCAACCATCTCAGCTATCTTGTTAGGATTGGTCACCACTGCTTCATAGGCAAGTTCCTCACCTAGATAGTCGAACTCTTTGAGCATTTCTTCAGTTGTCCGCAGATACAACGGTGGCTGAAGATCGGCGTCTTTGTAACCTTTACTCTGCATGAGGATTGCACGGTATATGCTGTCTTCAGGGTTCATAAAGTGAGCATCGCAAGTTGCCACAAGCGGCTTGTTGAGCTTCTTGGCAAGCTCGGCAACTTTAAGATTGATATTCCTCAAATCATCGTCCGTGTTGACATTTGGAAAGTCTGGACTGCGCTTGAGGAAGTCATTATTATGAATTGGCTGTATCTCAAGATAATCATAGAAGTTAGCGATCTCCTCGATCTCCTCTTCACTCTTGTCGCCGATAATGGCACGAATCAACTCACCTGCTTCACAGGCACTGCCGATTATCAAGCCCTTGCGGTACTTCGTAAGTATTGACTTGGGTATCCTGGCAGTGCGGAAGAAGAAGCGCAAATGTGAGATTGAGATTAGTTCGTAGAGGTTCTTCAGACCGACCTTATTCTTGGCGATTATGATGATATGATTGGCAGGTGCCTTCTGTTGATAGTCTTCACCGACGAGGTAGCCTTCCATACCGTAAATTATCTTGATATTGACACCCTTTTTCTTGAGCTTGGCGGCAGTATTGGCAGCTTCAGGAAAGGCTTGTACTACTCCATGGTCGGTGATTGCAACGGCAGGCCAGCCCCACTTGGCCGCTTGACTGACGACATCACCAGCACCCATAACCGCGTCCATGGGACTCATACGAGTGTGGCAGTGCAGTTCAACCCTCTTGACAGGGGCATTGTCTTGTCGTACAGTGGCTGCCGCTTCGCCCAATATCTCAACATTATCTGCCCAGACCATCATCTCCTTGGAGTAAGTATCCGTTTGTGCCGTGCCTTGAATCTTTACTCTGTGCTGCCCTTGAAGCTGCTCAACGAGGTTCTCTGCGATGTTTTGCTCCTTCTTGTTGTACCACTTCTTGCAGACAATGCCGTCAGTCTCATCAACAATGCTGAATGAGAGAATAAACTTGCCTGTCTTGGTTTCAGTGAGTTTGAGATTGCTGTAATCGTCCGCCACTATGCCCTCAATAATACACTTCTGATTTTCGACTGTCAGTTTACTTATCTCTATAGCTTGTCCTTTCACCTTCGAGGTTGAACTTCTTAAACTTTCTTTGATAGGTGATGGCTTTTCTTGAGTTTGTGGTCTATATTGTGGCTGTACTTGCGGTTGTGACTGTGGTTTTAGTTGAGATTTTGATTGCGATTGCAGTTGAGTTTGTGTTTGTATTTGAGTCTGTGGCTGTAGTTGAACTTGCGACTGTAATTGTGCTAGCTGTCTCTGTAAGGACATAGCCTTATTGACTATTCCAAACTTAGATTCATCTTTGGTGCTTACCTGTTGCTGAACTATCTGATCACCATCGAAGAGAGATATATCAGAGCTGTAGATCGGACGAGGACTGATCGTTACATCACCTTGAGGATTGTACTTTAACTTGATACAGTGAGCTAGTTTGTACAGAAACTTTTTGTTGACTAACTTCTCCACATCAAGAAATATCTCCAAATCTCTTCGACTTGGAATTACATTGACACGAGCTATCTTGCAATAACTTAACATCTCACGTTCATCAAAGGAGAATCCCATATCCTTTGTCAACTTGCTCAATATATCGCCATCGTGAATCATTAATAGGAACTTCTCACCGCTCATATTATCCCGCCTATTCCCCATTGCAAATGGTTTTGTACTTCTCGCAGCTCCTCAACACACGTTTAACATAGTCTCGCGTCTCAGAGTAAGGTATAGCTTCAACTTCGCCAAAGTCTTTATCCCAGCCATACTCATTAATCCAATCCCAAACTGTACCTCGACCAGCATTGTAAGCCGAAAGTGCCAGGATTTTATTGCCGCCGAACTCATTGGTTAGCTCTGCAAGATACCAAATACCGTAACGGATATTTCGATCAGTCTCATACAAATCGCCAAAATCTTCGTTGAGTTGTTCGGCAATCCATTCTCCTGTATCCGGCATTATCTGCATGAGTCCGATTGCTCCGCTTCTCGATATTGCCCGCTCATTGAATTTGCTTTCCTCTCTCATTACTGCTTGTGCCAGCGCTACTTCCACTTTGTAAGCCTTAGCATACTTCTTGATCGTCTCTTCGTACTTTAAAGGATAGAGCCAATCATCTATCTTGCGTGTTGTTGGGTTTATTAAGTTAAATACACCCGTTATTATAATGATTGACACCGCCGCTATTAATATAAGATTTCTAAAATATACACCGCGTCTTCTATTCAATTCCCAGCAGCCTTTCAATTTGCTCTTGGATTTGCTTTTGCTTAAATTTACTGTAATTCCTTATTAAATGTGGAAACTTGCGCCTTATAAGACGCTTGATTTGCTTTTGTGTTGAGCTTTTGAATCCGTTGTTATCAATTACTACATCAGCACGTTTGCGCCGTTCCTTACCGGATATTTGTGCTTTTATTCTGCCCTCCGCCTCTTCAAGAGTTAATTTATTCCGTTCCATTAATCTATTTACCTGCCGACCGTGTTTCAAGTGAACTACCCAAACCTCATCACATTCTCTATCCCAGCCTGCTTCATAAAGAAGTGGCACGTCCAATATCACCAGGCTTACTCCGGCTATTTGATAATCGACCAAGCGCTGGCGAACATGTTTGAGGATTATTGGGTGTGCAATTTCATTTATCCAAGCAAGTTGCTCTTCGTCGTTAAAGACTATTCCTGCAATCTTTCGTCGATCAATTAATCCTTCTTCGTTCAGAATATCGCTTCCGAAGTGTTCTATATATGCATTGTATATTTCACCACCGGGAGAGAGCTGCCAATGAGCCATCTTGTCAGCATTTATTATCTTGGCGCCGTATTTGCTTAACTCATTAGAAACAGTACTCTTACCACAGGCAATACCGCCCGTCACGCCGATTATATACATATTCCACCTGCCATAATCAATTATAATACCAATTTACTGATTTTAATATATTTAATCTGAAAATTTTTTTACTAATATCTTTACTCAAATTTTCTTCTTGTCTCATTTTCTTTCAATTTCCTCAAGCGTGGATTAACTACAAAAACATATACCGGCGTAAGGAAAAATATTACAGTATAAATTAAAAAATTGCTTAAACCTTTAACTACGATTTTGAGGTTACTGTCTTCGACACTGTAAATGATATCATCATTCATTGCTACTTGAAAGACAACATGCTCTTTGTACCATATGGTAATTTGTTTGCCTTTGCATTTAAGACTGACAGCTTCAGCATTTCCGCAAAGTCCAAAATCCCAATATTTTCCATCTTCACCAGTGCCGCTCATCATAAAATAGCTATCAATAGCGAAAATATGTTCATTATTCAGCCTTACTCTGGAGTCCAAGACGCCGGTTGTGACCTGCAAATCATCTAAATCGAAAGGCGCAAACACATTCGGCGGTCTAAAGCACATCATAACAACGATAATTACTCCAAAGACAAGAAATGATTTATACTCGTTAAAGCCCCCTAAACTATTAACTTCACGAATACGAAGATAGAAAAATGCAATTATCAAAAAACTTGAAATTGCAGGGAAAGATAGAACAAGCAAATCAAACACGAAAAGTTCACCTTCAAAACGAAAACTACAAATAATTAATTCAATTTCATTATAGCATATTTGTCAACAGAAAAAACCGCTGGCCCTCAATGTAAGGCATGCGGTCTTTTCTATAATCAACAACAATCTGTTTCGTTAAGCAGAATTATTTACTTTGCTTTTGCTGAACGAGCGCACGAACTTTGAGCGGCAAACCGAAGAGATTGATAAATCCGGTTGCATCAGCCTGGTTGTAAACATCATCATGCTCAAAGGTGACAAACTCTTGACTGTAGAGTGAATATGGTGACTTTGAACCGGCACTGATGATGTTGCCCTTGTAGAGTTTTAGTCTCACTGTACCGGTAACCGTCTCTTGAGTGCTATCAACGAAAGCAGCTAAGGCCTCTCTCAACTGACAGAACCACATGCCGTCGTAGACGAGTTCGCCATATCTAACGGCAACGTGTTCTTTAAAGTGGAAAGTAGCACGGTCGAGACAGAGATATTCAAGTTCACGGTGAGCGTAGTAGAGGATAGAGCCGGCAGGGTTTTCGTAGACGCCGCGTGACTTCATACCTACTAGACGATTCTCACAAATGTCAACAATGCCGACACCATTGCGGGCACCAATATCGTTAAGAACTTCAATCACCTTGACGGCATCAAGTTTCTGACCATTGACAGCAACAGGCACACCCTTCTCGAAGTCGATTGTCACTTCTTCTGGCTTATCAGGTGCATCTTCTGGTGCCTTGCTGATGAGGAACATTGAGTTCTTCGGAGCATTCCAGGGATCTTCAAGGTCTGCGCCTTCATGTGAGAGATGCCAAATGTTGCGATCCATGCTGTAGGTCTTATTGTCGGTTGGAATTGGAATGTCATGCTTTTTGGCATATTCAATCTCAGCGGAACGAGAGTCTAAATCCCACTCACGCCATGGAGCAATAATCTTCAAGTTAGGAGCCAGCGCCTTGATAGTAAGCTCAAAGCGAACTTGGTCATTGCCTTTGCCGGTTGCACCGTGAGCAATAGCATCAGCGCCTTCCTTCTCGGCAATTTCAACAAGTCTCTTGGCAATGATCGGTCTTGCAAATGAAGTGCCGAGGAGATACTTACCCTCATAAACCGCGCCTGCTTTGAGAGTTGGGAATACATAGCCTTCGATAAATTCTTTGGTGATATTCTCAACGTAAACCTTAGAAGCGCCGGACTTCAGTGCCTTGTCGTGAACTACATCAAGCTCATCGCCTTGACCAACATCAGCACAAACGGCTATGACTTCGCAACCGTCGTAATTCTCTTTGAGCCAAGGGATTATAACAGAGGTATCAAGGCCACCAGAATAAGCAAGTACTACTTTATTAACTTTTGCCACTTTCTAATACTTCCTCTCATTTGTTAATCAAATATCTAACATTATATATGTCAAACTAATCTGCGTCAACGATTATTTTTAACATAGTCTTCGCGTCTAAAGATAGGAGATTCTGCAATTCATAATACTAGCGCAAATCTTCAAAAGGTGCCGAAAATCCTGTCACCGGCATCGCCCAGACCAGGCACTATATAGGCGTGGTCATTGAGACGTTCATCAATGGCAGCAACGTAAACTGGTATATCAGGGTGGTCTTTCGTTACGACTTCCACACCTTTCGGCGCGGCAACCAGACACATCAGAATAATATTTGAAGCACCTTTGTTCTTGAGTAGTGTCAAAGCTGCCGAGGAGCTGCCACCAGTTGCAAGCATAGGATCAACTACGATTAACGTTCTCTTGTCAATATCTGAAGGCATCTTGCTATAGTATTCAACGGGCTTCAAAGTCTCAGGATCACGATATAAACCGATATGAGCAACACTGGCATTAGGGAACATCTTCAACACTCCGCCTGCCATTCCGAGACCTGCCCTCAAGATCGGTACAATCACCACATTCTCTTCAACCAATACCTTAGATTTACAGGGAGCAACCGGTGTCTCGATTGCAATCTCCTTGAGCGGAAAGTCCCGTGTAACCTCATAGACCATCAACATTGCAATTTCATCGAGAAGCTCTCGAAAATCCTTCGTTGAGGTTTCCTTCTTCCTCATCAGTGTCAGTTTGTGCTGTATCAACGGGTGTTTAATCTCTGTTATCATAAATACTATCACCTACCAAATCATATCAAACCAAAAACATCTTCGCAATGAAGTAAATGATTGGAATCAACACAAGAGTGCAAAATGCAGGATACATAAAAGCCTTCTTGGAATCATAGGGCAGTGACCCAACGACTTTGCCGGTCTGTCCATTCATCATGAAGGTATAGGGCTTATCCTCATATCGTGTTGTAAGTATCCAAACCGGCACCATTGCATAAGTGACTTCACCTTTGTTCTTGATGACAGCGTGGCTTTCTTCCTCAAAGGCATCAAATCCCTGGACAGAACTTGCCAAGACATTTAACGCACTCTGCTCAACGCGCTTATCCGCCCTAGGCACTGAGGAATCAGCGTCAACGTCGTATTTGTCAGCGAGATATCCAGTTAGATAAGCAGCACTGAATGGTACCAACTCAGAATAGTCAAAGGGTTCAATGCTCTCCATGTAAGTATCGTCCATTTTCTTACTGCCGTCAACTGGAATTTTGTTAAACTTCATTACACCGCCGCGGGCACAGTTGTAGATATGTGACTCTCTAATAACCTCACTTGCAGTATCTCTAACTCTTATCTTCTCGGCCTTGAAGTTAGCATGAGCTTCAACTTCACTGTCAAAGAGCCAGAATGGTACATACATCGGCTGAATTGCTTCAACACGATTGTTAGCGGTGAAGGTATCCGGCAGAAGCTTCTTACCCTCATAGAATTTCTTGAGCGCATTAACGGCGTCCTGCTTGGTCTTCTTGAATGGTATCACGTAGTCGGGCTTGAGCATGCCGGTAAATCTACTTGGCACCATTGTCGGGTTACCGCAGTAGACGCACTCAGTCGCCATTGTATTCTCGTCGCAGACGATCTCAGCACCGCAACTTGAACAAGTGAAAGATTTGAGAGCTGCTTGCTCTTCAGCACTCCACTCACTGCCTGCCTCGTCTGTCGCCCACTTAGCTTCCTGCGCTTCGCGGGTTTTAGCTGCCATTTCTTGCTTGTTGCGGAAGAGGTCTTCAACTGCGCTAATCTCCAATTCCGCACCGCAATATTCACAGCTAACCTTATCATGTCCAGGCAGGAATGTCAAAGGCGCACTACAGTTGGGACATTTATAACTGACCGAAGTATCAGCCATTTTATCACCACTTTCAAATCTTAATGTATTCTGAAGCCATTTCAATAACAGTAAATCCATTCTCATTGAGTTCAGCAACGAGTTCAGGAGCAGTGCCGTCGAAGTTCAAATCAAGCTGAGTAACACCATTGAGGACACTGCGCTTGAAGACATTTCTAACGCCGCGAAGACTTTTAATCTGATTGCTGATACTTTCAAGATCATTATTAAATTTTCTCATTGTCTCTTCTGTAACAATAATAGTAATATGCTGCTCAACTTGCGCGGCATGTTTTAAAGCAGCATTTGAGATGCCGTATGCTGCTTGCTTAGAAGCACTTTTGATTGCACCTTCAAGACCGCTATTGCTGAACATTCGAGAATTTCCTGTGAAAGTTCCGCTGTAGATGATCTCACCGTTGTTGACGCTAATCATACGCGGCGATAATACCACTGCTGAAGTGTTCTCTGTCTGCAGAAGTTTAACTTGAACATTTATCAAATAGTCGACATGATACTGATTCTCTATGGATTTGCGAAGATCAGGATCACTGCCACTGTTCTTAAGACGCATCTTAAGCGAAGAATCAAGTTGCTGCAAGTCAATCAAACGGCTAAAACCTTGACCTTGCAGACTGCTGATGATTTCATTCTCAACTTCGGCATATTCTTTGCCATCGTCATCTAAAGCAATAACGGCAATCCTAGGATCATTCATATTCGTCTCAACGACAGTCTTCTTCTGTAAAACCGTCATGAGACCTGTTTGAAGCCGATCTTCATTGACATTTGATCTAACTTTAACCTCAAAGATACCGTTACTTTGAGTCTGACTTAAAACCTCATAACCTTCAATTAATCCGCTACTGTTAATCATTATATCGTCAACGATAGTTTGGCGATCTTTTACCAAAGTCTTACTCTCAACTAAAGCTCCGACCTCTTGCTCAATGGCAGCTCTCATTGCACTGTGAATTGCAGCTTCCAAGGTTGAACCTTGACCAACTGTGATAACCTCACCAGCACAAGCGAACGAAGGAATAAGAGCAAGCAAAATTGTTATAATCAGTTTCCTCATACATACACCGCCTCTCTGAAAACATTTTAACTTAAAGCAGGATATTTTGCAATAAGATAGAAATTTTTTAGAAAGAATTTGTTGATATTGAAGCAGATAATCTATCAAATGAGGTATATTAAATGCAGATTTTGTGCTCAACTGACGGCATAGTCAATGGTGAATTTCCGAAGCCTGGTATACGAAATATAGTCAAAGGCGGATTCTCGGATATCATTTTAAATATTTCTAAATATGCTCTTGACTATGATTATTCTAAATATAAGTCCTGGCAAGAATACAGGATTTATTCTGATCCTCAAAAGCTGAAGAAGCTTCTCAAGCCTGTTTTGGACGCTTGCATTAAAGATAATTTATCGACACCCGCTGCTTATATTAATTTTCAACTTTCTAAAATGAATACTGAAGATAATTTGACTGATACTTTGATAAAATTGGGTGAGGAAGCTGCGAAGATTGCAATAGATATAGGCTGTAAATACTTGATAGTCAGTCCGCTTTCTGTTGGTATTGCCGGAGCGGATACTTGGGCTATTAATCGCCAATACTATTCTTGCCTTGCTGAGATTATCAAAGATCATCAAATTACAATTCTCTTGGAGAATCAGACTAAAAATTTAGGCGGACACTTGGTAAGAGGTCTTTGTTCTGATGAGGTTGATACAGTCAAGTGGATAGATTCACTCAACGAAGCTGTTGGCAAAGATTTGTTTGGATTTAATCTGGACGTTGGCACCTGCAATCTCTGTGGACAGGATATGCAAGAATTTATTTTGACTCTTGGACACCGCTTGAAGATGGTGACGCTGAGGGATAATGACGGTAACCAAGAAAGCTCAATGTTACCGTTTACCGCAGTTGGTGAGCGTTCACCTAGAGCTAATTGGCAAAGTCTCATTTACGGTCTCAGAGGTATTGATTTTGATGGCCTTTTTGTTGTACAAATGGAAGATACTGCCATAGTCTTTTCAACTCTCATTCGATCTGAACTTATAAGACTTTCAAAAACCATAGCAGAATATATTGCTTGGCAGGTGAGTATAGAAACACGCTTAAAAAAGTATAAGAACCGCGTATTGTTTGGTGCAGGTAATATGTGCAGAGGTTATATGGAGTGCTACGGCAGAGAATATCCACCACTGTTCACCTGTGATAACAATAAATCTCTGTGGAATACTGAGTGTTGTGGTCTTAAAGTGAAGGCGCCTGAAGAATTAAAAAATATTCCAGAAGACTGTGCGATTTTTATCTGTAATATCTACTATGCCGAGATTGAAAAGCAGCTCCATGATATGGATATCAAAAACCCTATTGAGCGCTTTAGTGATGAATACTTACCTTCTTACCACTTCAATGAGATATAGGAGGTGTACTGATTGCTTAAAATTGGCGTGCAAACTCAAAATGCAATAGATGACAACTGTCCTGAAGTTGGATTTAACATGATTCATAATGCAGGTTTTGACTGCGTAGATTTCAGTCTGCATTCTTACCTCTCGAATACAGATATCTACAGAAACAAATGTAGCGAGTTATTTGATAAATCTATGGCAGATTTAGAAAGGTACTTTGCACCTCACAAGTCTGCTGCTAAAGCTGCAGGGATCACCGTTCACCAAATGCATATGCCATACCCAATGTATAGTATGGAAGCGGATAAAGCGTTTAATGACTACCTCTCCAAGAACGTTGCCTACAAGAGTTTGGCGATTTGTGCTTTCTTGGAATGTAGATATATTGTAATTCACGGTTTCAATCTGACCAGATATCTTGGTACTGAAGAGAATGAATGGCAATACACCGAGAATTTTATTGATAAGCTTGCACCTCAACTCAAGGAACTCGGTATCACCGCTTGCATTGAAAATATTTATAGTAGTATAGGCGGACACTTGATAGAAGGCTCTTGTTGTAACGCTCGCAAGGCTGCTGAAAGAATAGACCGTCTCAATGATAAATACCAAGCGGAAATATTAGGCTTTTGCTTCGATACCGGTCACGCCAATCTCCTTGGACTGGATTTTGAAAGATTCATTACTGACCTTGGCGATAGACTGAAGATACTACACATTCATGACAATGACGGCATTAGAGACCTTCACCAAATACCGTTCACATTCTCCAGATCAAGAGAGAATTGTACCTCTACAGATTGGACAGGTTTTATTAAAGGGCTTCGTAATGTGGGTTTTGAAGGCGTGTTGAACTTTGAGACAGGACCGGTGCTCAATTCGTTTCCAATAGAGCTTAAGAGAGACGCTCTTGATATGATTGCAAAGATCGGCAAATACTTTAGCAATGAAATCACGAAGGAATGATGATTGATAAATGTTACCTGAAATAAAGCAGCGAATAGAAACTGATATTGGCGAGCAGACTTTCTTTGATAACTTGAAAGATGATTTATACAACTTCAAACTAAATAAGTTCTTCATAGAAGCTGGCAATATATACGAGATGTTCAGCTATTTGAATGATACTACACATCGTGGACTTAGAGTTTATTATCACGCTGACACCAATGAATATAGGGTACTAATCAAGTTTGGACTGAATGAGTTCTGCCTAACTGAATTTTTCACTGATAAAACTGCAGTTTTCGTTGAGAAACTTCAACTTGAGCTTGAAGATATACTTAAATCGGTAGATGCCTTTGATGGCGCTCAAAATGTATTCGTGGAGCAAAAGAAGATTCCTTCATGGTCATATGCGGAGAAATTGCAAACCAACTTAGAGGGCTTTGAGCTTTTCTTAAATCCAAATAAGTACTTGGAAGTCACAAATGGCTCCTTTGTCATAATAAATTACTGCGACTTCACGATAAACAGTGATCTGGCGATATATTACAACATTTTCAGTGACAACTTCGGCAGTGAAGCGCGTATCAATGGTGCTCCTACCGTCATTTATGATTTTGACTCGGACGACCTCAAGGAATTAGAAGAAAAATTAGATCACAATCTATTGTGTCAACTCAAAAAGATTAGAGAAGAGGCTATTAAATGAACAGAACAGATCATGATTTACAAGTTGAGCAAGTTAAATCTGCAATATCAAATTCGCTCTTGATTCGTGGCGGACATGTCATTGACCCTGCTAATGACATCGACAAGATTGCTGATGTGCTGATTGTTGATGGCAAGATTGCAGCAGTTGGTGAGATGGATAATCTTGAGACTCACGACGAAATTGATGCAACCAATCTGATTGTCACACCCGGATTAATTGACATGCACGTTCACTTTCGTGAACCAGGTCAGGAAGCTAAAGAGGACTTCAAGAGTGGATCAATGGCTGCAGCTGCAGGCGGCTTTACAAGAGTTGCAACCATGCCGAATACCTCACCAGTTGTCGATACTTCTGCACTTGTTAAAGCAATGAAGAAGCGCGCCGAGGAAGTTGGAATAATTAACATTGAGATAATCGGCGCCCTAACCAAAGGGCAGAAAGGTTTGGAGCTTGCTGAGGTCGGCGACATGGTGGAAGCAGGTGCAGCGGCTTTCTCAGATGACGGTCACTTCGATAGCAATGCAAGGGTATTCCTCAATGCTTTGGACTATCTGCAGACATTCAACAAGGTGATTATCTGCCACGAGGAAGAAACAACCCTCTGTGATGGCGGAGTAATGAACGAGGGTACGCGTAGTGCTATTCTTGGATTTAAAGGTCGTCCGACGGTTGCTGAGGACATTGCCGTTGCGCGTGATGTACTCCTCGCTGAGTACACTGGCGGAAGAGTTCACATTGCCCACATCTCCAGCGCTCGTGCCGTTGATATCGTTCGTCAAGCCAAGAAGCGCGGTGTCAAAGTCACTGCAGAAGTCACACCTCAACACCTTACAATGACTGATGACTTGGTTGATCCTGCTGATTCTTCTACCAAGATTAATCCACCGCTAAGAAGCAAGAAAGACATTGTCGCTTGTCTTGAGGGGCTGCTTGATGGTACGATTGACATCATTGTCACCGATCATTCACCTCACGCGCCCGAAGAGAAGGATCGCGAATACATCTATGCACCGAGTGGCTTTCCAGGTCTTGAGACTTCATTGGGTGTGTTGCTGACAGACCTGTACCACACCGGCAAAGTTGATCTCAAAACACTGATTGCCAAGATGACGATTGAGCCGGCAAAGATTTTCGATCTCGATGGTGGTTCTTTGACAGTTGAGCATAATGCTGATATCACAATCATTGACCCTAACTTGGAATGGACAGTTGACGATAAAGAGTTCTACACTCGCGGGTCTCATTCGCCCTTTGTCGGACGCAAGCTCAAAGGACGTGCAGTTGCTACAATCGTCAATGGTCGCCTAATTGAAACCAATCAAACTAAAATAGCTCTAAATCAAGTTCAATAAGCTAAATATAAAACCGCTGATTACTCTCAATGAGGTATCAGCGGTTATTTGTTTACTATTTGTAATATTCAAAACTGTTCTGAGTGAATTTTGTCGAAGTTCAGCTTACTTAAGTCGTGCGGCTTGGGCGGCTTCTCAAGATTGCCGATTGACAGGATCGCTTGGCAGAGATAATTCTGAGGAATATTGAGAAGTTCACGGATATATTCTTCGCTATTTCGTCCATCCTCAGCTTCACGCAGGCGCAACTGAATCCAACAGCTACCTAATCCAAGGTTAGCCGCCATCAAGTGCATATTCATCATTGAGATTGCGGAATCTTCCACAACCGTGTCAGCTTTGTCACGATCGGCAATGGTAACGATTGCACACGAAGCATTATTCAACATCTTGGCAACACCGACACGACAATGAGACATCTTTTCTAAGGTTTCACGATCTTTGACAACAATGTACTCACAAGGATATTTGGAGTGACCTGAAGGACTGAGCAATGCAGCAGTCACAATATTTTTAATCTGTTCGTCAGTTACAGGTTCACTTGAATACTTGCGAACACTGCGACGATTAATCATCAAATCTACCAAATTCATACTTAAAATCCTCCTAAAAATCTAAATTAAATGCTTAACTATCGGTATTTTCTTCAAAATTAAAGTCATCAAAAGTCCTATCAAAAACACCAAGAAACAGTATATTAATATCGTCAGTATGTGGTTCAAATGTCTGTGAAAAAGTTCAAAATATCTCATATTCGACACTAAAACCATTATAGAAATGTGAAGTAGATATATTCCTAAAGTGCATCTTCCAACAGAAATTAGAATATTTGAGACTAATTTACTAAAATTAATTCTGCAGCAAATGTATTTTATTGTGATATAAATGACTATACAGTTAATAATCACAAAACTATTGTGAAAATCTTCAATATGTACTCCTATACTTTGCGATTTAAAATGTGTTAGACAACAAGTTATAAAAATTGTAATTATATTTAACGTCCACAAATATAATATTCTTTTAAAATTTAAGATTTGCATGGGAAGTTTATATTCCAAATAAAAACCTATAATTGGAAAAATTGACAAAAATGCTATCTTTTCTAACAAAGAGAAATCAGAAACTTCATTACTTAAAGAGTAGTATATAATAGGAAAAAACGACATAAATATTAAATGTATTACAACAGCATAATAATATAATTTTTTAGTTAAATTTTTGACTATTTCTCTTAAAAATGGCAATAGTATCAGATAAATCGTAAAAACATACAAAAACCAGAGCGTAGAATTCCAATAATAACCATTATATAAGATAAATTTTTTCAAAAAATCTAATAAATTGAAGTTTTCATTATTCAAAAAAAGACAGAGAATATAATACAAAAATGAAAATAATACTGTAATTGAGATCATTCTAAATACACGATGAGAAAAAATGATTTTTATATCCTCTTCTTTTTTGAGCAATAATGCACCAGAAACAGCGAAAAATATAGGTACACTAAATTTACAAAAGACTGATAAAAACATGTAAATCCAATACGAAAAAGTATCGGGTTCATAATTGTAAAATAGAAAATATCCTTCTTGTCCAGTATGATTGAAAATAACGAAAAAAATGGCTATTATTCGTATAATTTCAAGATGTAATTTGAAATTTTTAACATCATTCTGCGTCATTACATTTATTTTTGACATATTTAAGAAGACGATCTATGCCCTTTTGAACGTTATTATCTATAGGAAGGGCATCAATGATTTTATTAATATATCCTCTCTCAACAATCTTTCTCATCGTCCAGGCAAAGTTGATATCGTAGATCCACATAAGTCGGACGATTTTCCTATCGCCATTGGTACGAATCTTTCGATAATCCGCCTGGTTGCCTGCGACAAAGTTCTCAACGAAATCAGGACTAATATCAGCGCGCTCTTTGCCTTTAATGAATTTTGGCATTTTATCAGCATTTTTTTGCGCTAAAAACGGCTCAAGGACACGATAAATGTCAAGCTTATCGGCATCACGAATGATTTTTGCAAACAGGATTTTTCGTTCGTCGTCAGTTTCTTCGACGAGTTTTTTATTGTGATTCTTTATTGCAAAGTGAACAATCTCATTGTCCTCAGCAGAAAGTCTTTTGAAAAAGTCCAACTCATCAATTACCTTCAAGCCCAAATCGGCATGGTCTTCAGAATCAGCATCATTAAAGGTTTTGTAAAGGCTATATTGACGAAAGCGCCCAACATCATGAAACAAACCAATGATCTCTGCAAGCTCGCTGTCATGTTTGGAGAGATTGAGATATTTGGCAAGCTCTATGCAATTTGAAGTAACATATCCGGTGTGCTTCTCTTTAATCAGTATGCCCTGTTGGACTTCCTCATCTTCCGAATAAAACGATTTCATATATTGACTTATCCAACTGTGCATCTGCTCTAAAAGTTCCTTCAAGCAATTCACTCCTCTTTATTGAAAGTTTAATTATTATACTACAATTATCAACTTTTGTATAGATTTTGTCATTTCTGTGGCACTCTCAAGCTGTCTGGTCTTGCTGGACGAATATCAAAGTGCTTGGCGTCCTTCTTTGAGGGCAGCAACTTTATCACTGTTCCCTCTGATATGTTTTCCCAAATCGCATTGTCAAGAGGGAACTCCTGATGTCCGCCCAAGAAACCTGTCTCTGAACTTGGGATCATTCGTATCTTAATCGTCGATGGTTCCTCAAGCTCAATATTAGTTCCGCCGTTCTTGTTGTAAGCAAGATACAAAGTCGGTGTATACTCTGCTTCCGTTTCTACCACCAGTTTACAATTCTTTGCCCGCAACGTCTTCTTGAACACTCCGCTTGATGCCCATTCCAGCCAGTAAACTATCTCCGCCTTGGGTCGGTTGTTTATGACTTCAGTCGCAGGTTCAGAGAAGACCGTGCTGCCGTCACTCATCTTGTACTCGCCAATCACAGTCAAATAAAGTTCCGTCATTGGTGGCGAAGGAATGATAATCACTCTATCAAGTTCATACTTTTTGGCAAATATTGATCTCATACGGTTACTTTTGGCGTCATCAGCAGTCATATAGAGTCTTCCTCTGGTGTTCTTGGTCGTAACGGCATAGTAAATCTTCACCAACTTGTCAGGTAGTCTGTTGAGGATAATCTTGAGCTTACCATCATCAATAGAAGTCTTGTCCATATTAATTGTACATGGTGTCACATTAGCGATATTCACGACATCACAAATCACACCAAGCGTCCGCGTAGCCGAGATAACGGCAACTTTACAGAACTCGTCGCTCAACTTAAACTCACAAGTTTGATTGCGACTATCACCTTTAGCTAATACTGTATTGCTGCCGAGGATACTGTCAAGACGACTTAACTCAATTCGATTGCCCATCTTCTTGAGACTTTCAATATTGAGCTGAGTATTCTTGATCTCACGGAACAACACTGTAAATTCACCTGTAGACCGCCAGTTAAATATCACTCTACCGTTGACGATACGATGACTGATATTCTGCAACTCAACCGGTGGAAGTTCAGGCATCAACTTGACCGTCAAACCCTCACTGTAGGCATATCTGCGACTTGTCTTCCAAACTTCATTATAGTTAATGGTACTCTCCTGCGTCTGTTCTGACTGTTCAGCCGCTTCGTACACACACTGCAACCGATAATAGTACTGCTTCTTGCTCTTCACTGCACGATCAATAAATGGTGACTGTCGGCAACAAGGGTCTATCACCACTGAATTACCTTCACTGTCAGTACGAAGTATCCTCACACCTATGCAGCGCTTTGACGGTTTAACCCAACTGAACGAGCAAAAACCGTCCTCTGTCCTCGCTGTCAGATTGCGCTCCTCGATGTCACTGTAATATACTGACTGACAAGTTGCTGGCGCCGATATGGTCTCCATTCTCGTCGCGAAGACAGCATACCCGTAGAGCAATCCCGTGACGATGTTCTTGTCCTCATATTCCAACTTCTCTGTCTTGTCGATCAACAGTTCGCCGTCTTTGTTATTCTGAGGTATTCCGCCAATCTTGCGTATGAGTTGATACTTGACACCAAGATCATTTGCAGGCTGCCAAGTGACATTACAAACGAGTTTGACTTCCTCATACTCCTCTTGAACCTTGCCTGTAACATTGATCTTGTTTACTATGGTAGTGCCAGCCTTAGAACTCTTAGCTGGTTGAGGTTCCTTGATGACAGCACTGATTGAGAGCGGTGACTTCGGCTTAATCAATCTCAATCGCTCAAGAACAGGCCTATAGTGTCTCATGCCTGCCTTCTGTAAGGTGCTGATTATCTCCAAGCACTTACTGACAGCTTTGTCCGGTGCAACTGAGAGTGACGGCAGCTCTGCCTTTGACCAGTTCTCCAGCTCTTTTTGCTTCTGAACTTTGACTAACTTGTTTATTCGATCTTCAAGTGACTTCAATCTCAGATCACTTGCATTGACGAGTCGCGCTTTTGCCACAAGCTCAAACACTTTCGTCATAAGTGTCTGAATATTGATTATCTGCACATCAACGCCCGCTGTCTTTGCTTCTTCAATTATAGCAAGCATCTCATTAGCCTGTTTAATATAGTCAGACAGCCGTCTCATCTCTCCAAGCTTGAACTTACAATAATCGCACTCTTCGGACGCGGCAGGTATCAATTTGTGGCAGTTTGGACACTCAAGGTAAAAGCTCTCTCCACAAGCCGGACACTTCGCCTTCTGTGCTGCTTCTCTCGTGCGAAATTGAGTGTAAGTATGACAGTTGTCACAGCTCACATAGAATACAGTCTCGTTGTGATTCTCCGCCGACTCGTAGGGATCATTGAGCAATCCTGCATACTTGTTGTAGAGTGCAGCCGCAAGCTCATATCTGTTAACGACTCCTCTCAAGCCGTTTTGTTCCTGTATGTGGTTAATACATTGATCGGCAAAGTAATTATCACGTTTAAAAATCTCCGGCGCCGTCTTCAACTTCTGAAAGAACTCATTGAGAGGATCCAAATCGACCGAATGATTATAGCGGTATTTGTTCTCATTGGAATCAAAGACCTGCATTTGAGCAATGTTTAATATATTTTTGATTGCATACCAGGACTGATTAGCACCAGCAGTCTGCTGTGCTTCAAATCTGAATATCTCAGATAACTCCTCCGCGCTCCAAGTACGGTAGGCTTGAGGATTTGCACCTCTGCCGTCCAATTCATATGCCAGCTCATAAAGATTGTTGACATCTTTAGCCCAAGGATAACGCTTGAAGTCTGTAAAAGTCTGGAAGTCTGCAAAGTTCTTGCGTAAGTCGTCCATGACGTTATCGGACATGAAGAAGTCATTAAGTAATTTCACGATTGAAGTCTTGTTACGAGGATTCTTAATCTCGAAGCCTTCCTCTTTGTAGGTAGTCTCCACCGTTGAGATACTAAGGCGAAGCTTTTCGCCAACCTTCTTCATTTGTGCTCGTGTTACTTGAAGAGTACCGCCAGCACCTTTCCGAATGATGGCAATATACTCTCGCAGTTGATTGATGCGTTGTTCCTTAAGCTCTCTGGCTTGTATCTGTCGAAATTGAGGATTGTCGACCATCGCCGTCATAATATTGTTCATTGAGGAAATCTCGTCTGCGATCTCATTGCGACGTTGTGCATCAACAGTGGTATTCTGCTCAACGGTAAGGCGCTTCTTCCAATCCTCAAAGGCAGCCTTAATCTTCTTTATATTATCGGGTGGATCGAAATCCACACCAAGTACCTCAAAAATATTCTTCATTACCAATTCGTTAAATCACCTCATATAACATTCCAAGAACCATTTCATAATATAATTTTACTTTTGTTGTAGATTTCCTTTTTATAGGTCTTATTTTGTATGTACCTCTATTATTTTCTTTAGAGCGTGTTGGTAAACTGTAAAAAGAAGAAAATAAGCCATGTATTGTCCTCTTTGATAAAACATATCTGCAAAATTATCAAAAAGAGAAATCTTACGGCAAATATACTGTATCATGATTACTCATTAATGATAATATCATTTTCTTTGGCGATGTTTTTGATTCTATCAATATTAAATTTGGAAGTCCTTGCTATCAAATCAAGTGGTTGTTTTTCCTTAAGCAACTCAAGAATTACATCAATTTTACCTTCATCTATGCCTTCGATTTTGCCTTCATTGTAGGCTTCTTGCATAATTTCACACATTTTCTTCACACCTTCCTCGTTTTCTTTGAAGTACTTTGCTCTGCTTTTCAATTTCTCATAGTTCATATCATTCGGATACATCAAAACGTATGCCACGATATGTTAAATTTCCAACAGAACGCTGTGTCACAACGCTTTGAACTTTTAGCGTCTCATTATTCATTATAATACGCAAAATCAACTGCACACACTCCGGACTGCCGTCCATGCAGACGTTGAAGAAAGTATCGTCCATCAGACAGAAACGGCTGATCTTTTCGAGCATACTTTCTTTCCATTTAACATTATTCATTTTTTCAACTCCAAAATCTAAAAACCAATCAAGAACAATCCCACTGATAATTTTTCATATCAACGCGGCCATTATTCTTGAATTTAACATCTTCAGCGATCAGCAAATCTTGTTGATTTTCAAAATTAGGCGCTAATCGTCCGGCGTGATTGACTACTCGGTGACAGGGATAATCGCCATAGTATTCGGACATACTCAAAATTTTTCCAACTAAACGAGAGTTTTTATCTCTGCCGATGAGTTTTGCAATCTGTCCATAGGTTGCAACCTTACCGCTTGGAATTTCTTCAACTACAGATAATATCTCATAGATCAAATTTTTATTAATCACGTATCATATACTCCAATGCCAATAACTTTGACTTTTCATGAACATATCTTCACTTCCATATAAGGAACTGTGCTGCTATTTTATAGTATCTTCCATCTATGAACTTGTCAGTTAGGCTAAAGACTATTATCGCCTTGTCACAGAATTTATATTTCCCAATGGGCTTATTTTCATAGAGTTGACGAATTTTTATATCACTAATCGCAAATTCTGAATAATGACTGCCCTCACAGTCAAAATTCAACTTGAATTGTTTATAACCACTTATGGAACCGATTTTCACAATGACTTCCAGATTTGTAATATATAACATCAAAAGTGATTCTCTAATGGTAACCTTGTTTATCTCTTCTTGTGTCAATCGGCACTCTCGACTAAAGAATATCTTATTGCGATAATCAAAGTCATGCAATAATACTGTCTTATGAAGCGTCAATTTGTCAATATACCGCCACTTCCTATCGTTGTCATAGAAGAAGTTTTCAGGCTGAATTGGATTATAGCAAGGCTGCTCTTCTCTAATCCTCACAATGTCAAATACTTCAGCACGACGGCCATTTTGACAAATCAAATGAGATTCCGGCACGGCGCCGTAAACATCTTTGAGGTCAGAATAAGGTCTAGCCCACTTGCCAGTATCAACATCAATACCAGCGACACAGTAATTGCCATTCTTCTCGCTTATTGCCAAGATAACAATATCTCTGTCCATAATCAATCCTCAGTACAAGTGTTTTAACTCATATTCTCCAAAATGTTCACAGATCATCTCAGCAAGTAAACGACGATGACATTTATCAGGTTTATCCTCACTGCAAAGAAGACAGTAACCATTCAAATCCTCGTATCTAGTTTCGATATAATCAATTATACCTCTCATTTCCATTATTTGTTTAAATCTATACGTATAATCGTCCCAATTAATGCGATTTTCTCGATATGCAGTCAAAAGGTCCTCTGAAGGCGCAAACATACTGTCACTGATATACTCTATATCAGCAATCTTCTTTAGAAAGTACTTGATGTCAGGATATTTGCTGAAACCGGCAAGCTGATAAGTGTTGTAAAGTCTTACATCAAGAACACACCTAACGCTATTATCTGTAAGTAATGCAAAGAACTTTTCTGCTGTCTTCTTTGTTGTTCCGATTGTAAATAACTGCTTCATGATTTTCTCCTTAATCTCTTACACCTTCATCATGTTTATAACATCATTTAAACCATTCCATGACCTTCTGAGCATGATCCATTAATATAAATAGAATAGTTCTATCACCAGGCAGCAGAATTGTATTACCATTTGGAATTGCTGCCTTGTCATCTCTGACATAAGCACAAACCAAACATTCCTTTGGAAGATCGACTTCCATCAACTTCTTGCCAGCAACCTTGGCACCTTCTTGGACAATAACTTCAATCGCCTCAGCTTTTGCACCTTCCAGAATTGAGACAGAGACAACGCCACCGCGTCTCACGAAAGCCAAAACCTCACTAGCAGATAACAATCTAGCACTTATCACTATATCAATACCGACGGTCTCAATGAGATCAGCATATTCAGTACGATACACTCTCACAACGGTCTTTTTTGCACCCATATGCTTACAAAGAAGCGCCATCATGAGGTTGAGCTTGTCATCTTCCGTTACACAGACGACAACATCAGCGGAGCCAACACCTTCTTCTGTCAACAGGTCTATATTTGTACCGTCGCCGAGAATAGCAATACTTGAACCTGTCAACGCTTCCGCCATCTCATTGCAGCGCTCTCTGTTGTGCTCTATAACTTTGACATAGACACCAACTTCATTGAGCTTGACGGCAAGTGTACGCCCTATCCTGCCCGCGCCGATAATCATGACCCGCTCAAGCTTCTTTGCCTCTTGGTGGACAAAATTCTCACTAAACTTTTCGATGGCTTCAGGAAAGCCGATAAAGTAGGCGTTATCGTGTATTTGAAGACTATCGTTACCATGAGGAATAATCATTCTGTGATCGCGCATAATCATTCCAGCAAGTACGCCTTGTGGCAGTTTGAGACTCTTGAATGGAATATTGGCAAGTTTGGATCGCTTATTGATTTTTGCTTCAAAGAGCCTTATTTTGCCGTGAGCAAAGTCTTCAACATCAAGAGCCGCAGGCATTGTCAAGATTCGATACATTTCATTAGCTGCGATCATCTCAGGATTGAGCATTAAGTCAATATCAAAGGTCTCTTTGACATAATCCTTGACTTCGCCCATGTATTGAAGGTCACGTATCCTGGCAATAGTATGAGTGATTCCGTGCTTCTTTGCGAGGATACAGCAGACCATATTTACTTCGTCAGAAGCAGTCACGGCAATGAGAATATCGGCACCGTTG
Organism: Selenomonadaceae bacterium; assembly: GCA_017475745.1. GTDB lineage: Bacteria > Bacillota > Negativicutes > Selenomonadales > Selenomonadaceae > Quinella. Next base: position 8,802 of record JAFVEZ010000008.1, on the reverse strand, counting down.
ATATCAGGATCGTCCATGGTGATTGGACTGGCACCATTTGCGGTGATTGTGAGTACGTCGAGATTGTTCTTGACGGCCGTGAGCTGATCTTCTTCATGATCGACGACAACAACCTCATGCTTCTCACGTGAAAGCAAATCTGCAATGGTATAGCCAAGCTTGCCTGCTCCAACGATAATCACTCTCATCTGTTTGCCTCCAATGATTCATAATTCAAATTTACGCAGAAGAATTATATCATAATCAATAAAAAAATAAAATATGTCGAAGTCCTAAATTTATTGTGCTTTTGAAAAATTTGTGCTAGAATGAAGCAAATGAAAAATAAATGAAAATAAGGAGGTAGGAGATGAGAAATGAATAAAAACTTGCCAAGTGACATAAATGCAGAGAAGGCTGTTATTGCTGCAATGCTGATGACAGAGGAAGCCATTGAAAAGGCAAATTCCATACTAAGTGCTGATGATTTCTTTCAAGAAGAAAACCGTATACTCTTTCAAGCTATTGCAGACATGAACTCAAAAGGTCAAAGAACCGATAATATAACATTAAACGATCACCTTAAAAAAAACAATTTGCTTGAAAAACTTGGCGGTGCCAGTATCTTATTCCAATTCAGTGATTTAATTTCTACACCAGCAAATGTAGTTGCACATTCAAAGATAGTCAAAGAAAAGGCCATTTTAAGAAGATTGATTGAAGCTGGTGAGTCAATAGCTAATGAGGCATATGAGGACAAAGATGAGCTGGCAGCTATTATAGAACATGCTGAAAATAAAGTCTTTTCGATCACTTCAAACGAGTCAAGCAACGATTTTGAGCACATCAAACCTATAATTCAGCGCGTATTTAGCAAGATAAACTATCTGTATGAGCATACAGACAAATACACCGGGCTTGTAACGGGTTTTGCTGATCTTGATGAGGCAACTTCTGGTTTACAAAACTCTGATTTAATATTGATTGCAGCTCGTCCTTCGATGGGAAAGACTGCCTTTGCTCTTAATATTGCCTATAATGTCTCAATGAGGATTGATCAAAATAGATCGAAAATGGTTGCAATATTCTCACTTGAAATGTCCAAAGAACAACTTGCTTACAGATTTTTAAGCATGCACTCAAAGTTTGATTCACAGTTGATAAAAAACGGAAATTTAAATCGTGACGACTGGAATAAATTGCCACTGATGATAAATGATATTGAAAAGGCAAAGTTGTACATTGATGATACGTCAGGATTGACGGTAATGGAAGTTCGCTCAAGGGCAAAACGTCTCAAAAAGATGTATGGACTTGATTTGCTGATAATAGATTATTTACAGTTGATGCAAGGAAGAAGTAGAAAAGGCGGAGAAGTCAATCGTCAGCAAGAAATATCTGAGATATCGCGATCACTAAAAGCATTGGCGCGTGAATTGAATGTACCGGTGATTGCATTGTCACAATTAAGTAGAGCAGTAGAAATGCGTGCAGAGAAGAAACCGCTGCTCTCTGATTTGCGTGAATCCGGTTCACTGGAACAAGACGCTGATATAGTAATGTTTCTCTATCGTGAAGATTATTATAATTCCAATACCGAAAATCAAAATATTACTGATGTTATCATTGCCAAGCATCGCAACGGACCTATCAAGACCATTCAACTCTATTTTGACAAGGCTCATATTAAATTTGAAAATCTTGCAAAAAATATGAAAGATAGTGATAAAACTGTTTGACAATTCCTAAAAATGATTGTATCATAGACAATGAAATTATTTTGTGAGGTTTTTCTTCACATATTTAGCGAAGGAGGTAAACATTTTGAAGAACATCACAATCAGCAGCCCGCTTGATGGTCAGTTGATTCCGCTTAATGAAGTCAACGATCCTGTATTTGCGGGCGGTGCAATGGGTCGTGGTGCTGCTGTCAAGAATCCGAAAGGCAAAGTTTATGCGCCTTTTGACGGTGAAATATCCGTCTTCTTTGACACTCATCACGCAATCGGTCTCCATTCAAACGATGGTATTGATTTATTGATCCACGTTGGTATGGATACTGTCGGTCTTAAGGGTAAACACTTTACCCCAAAAGCCAAACAGGGTGACAAAGTCAAGAAAGGTCAACTCTTGCTTGAATTTGATCCTGAAGGTATCAAATCCGCTAATCTTGACACCACAACACCTGTCGTTGTCACCAATCATGCCGATTATGGCGACATTACCTTTGAGCTTAACGATCAGAAGGTCGTTTCAAAGGCTCCGGCAGCAGCTGCAGCAGCTCCAGTTGCTAAAGATGCTGACGACGCTCAGTATGACAACCTGCCTGATGACGAGCGCGTTGCCAAGCTCATCATGAAGTATGTCGGCGGTCCCGACAACGTCAGAAGTGCTGAACACTGCGCCACTCGTCTTCGTCTTATCGTCAACGATAAATCCAAAATCCAGGAGAAGAAGATCGAAAACATCGAAGGTGTTAAAGGTCAATTCTTCGCTGCTCAACAGTATCAGATTATCTGCGGCACTGGTTTTGTTGATAAAGTCACAGAGCAATTCATTAAACTGAAGCCTTCACTTGCAGGCGGCAGCAATAAAGAAGCAGCTTATGAGCAGATGACTCTGGTACAGAAAGTTTCTCGTACACTCGGTGATGTTTTTGTTCCAATTATTCCGGTCCTCGTTGCAACAGGTCTTTTCATGGGTCTCCGCGGCGCTATGCTCTCAATGGGTAGTGAGTGGGATCCTACATTCCTCACAATGACTCAAGTCTTGACAGATACCGCATTTGCATTCTTGCCGGCTCTCGTTTGCTGGTCAACAATGAACAAATTCGGCGGCACTCCTGTTATCGGTATTGTTCTTGGTTTGATGCTCGTCTTCCCTGGTTTGCCTAACGCTTACGTCGTTGGTGGATTTGCCAATGACCTCAAAGAAATGGGTATGACCTGGCAAGAAGCTGCTCAGATTGCTGAGTATGCCGGAAAAGTTCCTATTCCTCTTGATCTTGGCTTTGTGACCATTCCTCTTGTCGGTTATCAAGGTTCAGTTCTTCCGGCACTTGTTCTCGGTATCTTCGCTGCCAAATTGCAGCATTGGCTTAAAACCTTCATTCCGGATATTATTGATTTGATTGTTACCCCATTCCTCACCCTCTTGATCTCCATGCTGCTTGGTTTCCTCGTAGTTGGTCCTATCATGCATGGTCTTGAGCAAGTCGTCTTTGGCGCTGTTCAATCCTTCCTTGGCATACCTGTCATTGGCGGTCTTGTCATTGGTGGTTTGCAACAAGTCATCGTTATATTTGGTGTTCACCATGTCTTCAGTGCTCTTGAAATTTATCTGCTCAGTACGACAGGCGCCGATCCGTTCAATGCTATCATCACTTGTGCAACGATCGGTCAGGGCGGTGCAGCAGTTGCAGTTGCTCTCAAGACTCAGAATGCCAAGAAGCGTGCTCTTTATATCTCCTCAGCAGTTCCTGCATTCCTCGGAATCACTGAGCCTGCTATCTTCGGTATCAACCTCCGCTTCATGAAGCCGTTCATTTATGGTTGCTGCGGCGGTGCTGCCGGCGGTGCTGTCTCCAGTGCTTTCGGTCTTGCCGGTACAGGTATGGGTATTACGGTTCTTCCGGGTACTCTGCTTTACATGAATGGTCAGCTCGGACTCTACGTTCTCGTCAATGCAATCGGCTTGGCAGTTGGTTTCGGCTTGACCTATGCGTTCTACAAAGTCGAAGAATAATTTATTTTGTAATTTGTTTAAGTTTCGATAGAGTCGCGAAACTATCATCATACACGGAATTCAATCGTCACAGTGAAAAAATCTGCGGCGATTTTTTTATTTATATAATTATAAATTTATTGCATTTTGTCGGAAAATTGTTATAATATGTTATAAGTTGTAATATTGTACGAGTAGTCAGAAGCATGTGAGGTGGGTATGGAGTGATATATAATTTGAAGGGCATTAGTTCGTTGGGAGTTGCTCTGTTGATGATGTTGAGTGTCAGTTTGACTGAAGCTGCTCCGCCACCGGACGAAAACACTTTAAAGGTCGGTTATGTCAAAAACACAGGTTTCGTTGAAGAAAATTGGGCAGGACACTACACCGGCTATGGCTATGAATATATGGAATTTTTATCTAATTACGGAAACTGGAATTTTGAATACATTCCAACTGATTCGTGGCTTGAGCTTGGTGAAAAGTTAAATGCCGGCGAAGTTGACATAATTCCTGCCATGCCTGGTGATTATCGCCTCATACCAAATGTAGCGCATACGGATCACGTTGTAGGCCGTTTCCCAATGGGACTTATTACTAGAAGCGTCCAGATTAAGCCTTCCATGCGGCTTGGCATTTTGTCTACAGGTTATTCAGCTCCGAGTTTGCCGGACATTGCCCAAAGTCAAGGATTTACTTATGATCTTATACGCTATCAATCTCGTAGCGAATTACTTTCCGCTTTTGAAGATAATGCAATAGACGGTTATGTTGAAGCAATACTTGATCCCAGAGTTCGGTATAATGTATTATCGCTATTTGATCGACAAAGTTATAGGCTGTTGGTTCGTTCGGATAATAGAGAATTGTTAAATAAGTTAAACCATGCTATGGACGAGATGTTGACTTATCAGCCAGACATTCGAGATCGCCTGAGTAATAAATATATACGCTATGCCGGTGCACCATTGATATTAAATGCTTCTGAGCGTGAATATCTTCAAGAGAAGAAGAAGTTGACTGCTGTATTTGTAGTTAATCGCAAGCCATACGGTTATTTTGAGGACGGTCAAGCGAAAGGCGTCATACCAGAGATATTAAAGCGCTTTTCTCAAGATTTAGGTATTGAGTTTGAATTTATAAAGGCAAACTCTCCAACAGAAGCCAGACAAATGATACATGATGGAAAAGTTGATATAATGGCTGATTCCGTTTGCGATTACAGTCAAGCAAATTTGTCAAATATGAAGCCTACTCAACCGTATATGACTATGGCATATGTGCCGGTTAAGCGTCAAGATCATGTCGGTGCCATCAAGAGTGTTGCTGCCGTCAAGGATATTTTATACACTAAGGCTTATATTGAACGCATGTATGATAAGAACGATATAGTTTATTATCCCACGCTTGAAGATTGTTTTAGAGCAGTTAGTGACGGTTATGTAGATGTAGTATTTGTGCCGGGCAGCGAGGCGCCGTATTATATATCAGATACCGAGACTTACAACTTGAAGATTATGGCTGAGAGCTATTTCGCTGATGAAATATGTATCGGCGTTTACAAATATTCTGATCCCCGCCTTTGGCATATTCTCAATCGTGAGATCGGTCACCTTGAATCAAGCTATGTCCGCACAGTTGTCAATCGTACTATGGAATCTGAATTCCATTTCACTCCGAAATGGTTTATCTACAATCACCCCGGCAAGATCATAGCTTTGGTTATCCTTATATCCTGGGTTGTCGGCGGAATTATAATATATAGAAATCAGATGAAGCGCAAACACATCGAGGTTATTCAGCACATGGCATATACTGATGCTCGCTACAATTTGCCCAACCTTGCGTGGTTAGAGAGTCAAATGCCGCTTTACTTATACAATGTGAATAATAGTAAAGGCTCGGACGTTTCAACTGATACTATTTATGTGGTAGTTCTGTCAATGGGCAGTAAAACGGCGATTGTCGCTCAATACGGTGAGGAGATTTTAATCAAGCATCTTCAGAAGACTTCACAGCAGCTTAATCAAAAGTCTTGGGTAGTGATGAGTGCCGCCGGAATAGATGCAAATAGTTTGATTTGTATCTGTCAGGCAGAAGATGATGCACATATATCCGAATATGTGACAGATGCGCTTGCAGAATATAGTTACATTGAAACGAAGGATTCAAGGATATGGCTGCACATGAAGGCCGGTATCTGCGAGTATAAGGCAACTGATTTGTCTGTCAGACAGGTTGTTGAACGAGCTAGTGCTGCCTGTTCAGAATCATCTATGCAAGATGTACATATATTTGATGAGAAACTCCAAAAGGATTTGACATTACAACATCAAATAGAAAGTCACATGGAAAAGGCCCTTGCCGACGGCGAGTTCAAAGCGTGGTATCAACCAAAATATGACATTAAGACGCGCAGGATAGTAGGCGCTGAAGCACTTGTTCGCTGGCAAAGTTCAGAATTGGGTTTTATGCCGCCGGGTAAATTTATTCCGCTATTCGAGAAAAACGGCTTCGTCATACCTGTTGACTATACAATTCTTGAACAGACTTTCCAACTTCAAAAGCAACGTGTAATGGAAGGCAAAGAGGTTGTGCCGATCTCTGTCAATCAATCGCGTCTACACATGACTGAGGAAGGCTATTTGGATAAGATAAAGGCAATCATTGATAAATACGAACTGCCGCCGACGGGCTTAATTGAACTTGAGGTTACAGAGACGGTCTTTGGTGATATTGATCAGAGCAAAGACAACAAACGTGCAGTTGATATTATTAATAAACTGCACGAAATGGGTTTTACTCTCTCTGTTGATGACTTCGGCAGCGGATATTCATCATTTATGATGTTGAATCAGCTTCCGATGGACGTAATGAAGATAGATCGTTCTCTTCTCGATGCTTCCGGTGATTCCAACAGAATGAAATCTATCCTCGCCAACGTCATTAAACTCGGCAAAGCGCTCAATATGCAGGTTATCTGTGAAGGTATTGAGACTAAGGAGCAAGAAGAATTGTTACTAGAGCTTGGCTGCCATTACGGCCAAGGTTATATCAACGCCAAGCCCATGCCTATGAGTGATTTTGTAGCCTTCTTTGAAAAGCGCAATTCAGAGGTAGCATGAATCAATACAAGCGCTTGAGGGTAGTGCCGCTGTAGTAATGAGCAAGAATTTGATCGTAAGTAGAGCCGGTTTCGGCGAAGGCTTCAGCTCCATATTGTGAAAGGCCAATGCCATGACCCCAGCCATAGCCGTTTATGACTACTTCGTCACCACTTATGGCGATGTCAAATAGAGTGCTTTTGAGTGCGAATATCGAGCGCATCTCGTTGCCTGTCAGCTTAACTTGAGCAGTCTTGCCAACGACGGTGAGTTCTTTTACTCTGCCTGATTTAGAACGATCGGCAGCCGCCTTTCCAATATCCAGCTTTGTGACTTTTACAGATTTGATGTCTCCAACTTTCTTGTTGTTGTCGGCAAGTTTCTTGGAAAAGTCCTTGAGGCTGAATTTCACCGTCCAAGGCATGGTTTTAGTCTTGACTTCAGTTGAAGCGCGAAGATATGGAAATTCGGTACCCCAAACATCAACAGCGTTTTCTGTCATTCCGCCGGAATCAGTATGAAAGAAAGCCTCAATTAGTTTATCATTATAAAATAAAACCTCTCCAAAGGTCTCATCGATTGCCCAATCAGTGCGTTCATGGGCATCGCTGAGGCCGTTGTATACTTGGCAGTGAGTCGTATTGCAAAGATCGTATCCTTCTGCTTGGTGACGCTTCCTGTTCTTGAGTGCGAAAGTCCTTGCAGCAACGGCTTGCGCCTTCAGTGCCTCTCCATTGAATGAAGGTGACATCTCTTTAGGCAGGACGCCTCTGAGGTATTCTTCAATCTTTATGGTTTTTATCTCAACTTTCGAGTCTTTCGATAAAATACCTACCTTTATTTCAGGCTGCCAACCTTTGGGTTTTGAGGAATTGTCTTTTAACTTAGAGACTTCCGATGTTATATCTGCGGTTTTAGATTTGCTTTTAGCCTTTCCTTTGGATTTGGAATCACCAACTGACGGCAATATCATGCTAAACAATAGAAATGCCAACATCATTAAAGTGAATATCTTTTTCATGACGCTACTCCTCAATTCCCGATTCTACATTACCAATCTCCAAACGAATAAATTACCAAGTCCTATTGACAACAAAGCTTGCAATCTTTTCAAGTAATTGGACAATCGAATTGTTAATTAAATCAGACAGATTGATTCCGGCTGCATTAATGTGAGTATAGGCCCTCGTCTTGCAGTATTCGACAGAATCAGTCTCTTTTATTATGCCTATTGCCTCAGCAATGTCGTTGTCACTGAGATTTTGTTTAGTCACGATCTTACGCAGAGTTTCTGATTTGTGGCTTACCTCTAAAGCATGAATCACAGGAAGAGTGATAACACCGCTCTTTAAATCACCGCCAAGAGCTTTTCCTGTAACATTTGTATCACCAAAGAAATCCAAAAGATCATCTGTGATTTGGAAAGCCAATCCCAAATTAATACCATAGTCAGTCAATGATTCAACTTCATCTTTGTTGAGTTCGGCAACAATTCCACCTAAACGACAGCAAGAAGCTAAGAATATAGCCGTCTTCATACGGATTTTATAATAATACTCCGTCATGGTAGGCACTTTGAAAAGTGAACGATCTTGAGTTATCTCACCAATGCAGAGGTCTCTGACCAGCTTCGACAACACGAGAGAAACTTCATCGCCATAGTTGCCCTCTGCTACGAGTTGGAAGGCTTTAGCGAAGAGATAGTCACCAATCAATACCGCAATCTGAGCGCCGTACTTTGCATTTGAAGTGGCAATTCCGCGCCTGATCTTCGACTGATCCAGAATATCATCATGCACAAGACTTGCAGTATGGATCAATTCAATCGCAGCAGCAAGAGGAAGTGTTCTTTCAAGTGAAAAGTTATCTCTTGACTTTGCACAGATGAAGAACAGCAAAGGTCTGAGCCTCTTTCCACCCTTCAGCAACGGCAAACAGGCTTCTCCGATGAAGGAATCATCTTTTAGCGCAGATTCTATGAATTTGTTCAATTCTG